>JAFGLL010000003.1 GCA_016928095.1 Thermoplasmatota archaeon | reverse complement strand
TATGTTCCATCTTTCCGGTTTCGGGGACGATCTCACGTTATCATAAGCTATGGTCATTATCGGAGCGTCGTTGAGTAGGGCCAGGAGTACGATCATCAGAGCCGTAATGGGGTAGAAATCGAACACGATTATTGCCAGTGTTATGAAGAGCAGGATCCTTATGGTCTCCGTGATGCGGTATATCGCATAGTTGTTCATTCTCTGAAAGATCTTCCTGCTCTCGTCTATGGCATCGATTATTACACCAAGACCCTTTCTGGTGAGGACTATGGAGGCTGCCGACTTGGCAGCATCGGTCGCCCCGGAGACCGCAATACCAACATCGGCCTTCTTGAGAGCCGGTGCGTCGTTCACGCCATCCCCGGTCATCCCGACGATGTGGCCCATGGATTGGAGCCTCTCGACGATCCTGTACTTGTGCTCGGGGTAGACCTGGGCGAACCCGTCTCCTTCCTCGATCCTGTTATCGATGTCCGGTCCGCTCTCATCAAGGCTCCTGGATCCGAGTATCTTTGTCCCTATCCCTACCCTCCTTGCCATCTCCTTTGCGATCGCAATATGGTCTCCCGTGATCATCTTGACCTTCACTCCCAGCGAAGTGGCCTTCTTGATCGTTGCTGCCGAATCCTTTCTGGGAGGGTCGTTGAGGGCTAACATCCCCATGTATACCCAATTCCCATCCTTGTCCGTTCTTGCAACACCCAGTGGACGATATCCCCTGGAGGCGAACCTATCGACAATATGCTTGACGCGGTTCTCGATATCCATGGCTCCGCCGGTCAGTTCGAGTATGCTTTGTGGCGCCCCCTTGGAAACGAAGAACTTTTCCCCGCTCTCCGTACCCACCTCGACCGTCATCCTTTTAGACACCGGGTTGAACGGAACGATGTTCAATACCTTGTAGCCTCTGAAAGCATCCTGGTCCTTCACCGTCATCCTGAAATGCTCGATGATCGAAGTATCGATGGGGTCTGCATCCTCCTCTTTGGAAGCAAGGAAGGATAGGATGGAGACCTCTTCCTTCGTATGACCTTTGAACGCCTCCAGATCTGCAACGATCAGTTTGTTCATGGTGATCGTCCCGGTCTTGTCCGAACACAGAACGTCCATTCCGGCCATCTCCTCGATGGAGACCAGCTTGCTCACTATGGTGTCCTTCTTCGATAGTGCTATTGCCCCTACTGCGAGGGTCACCGAGAGTACTGCCGGCAGAGCAACCGGTATCCCGGCCACGGTTAGAACAAGGGCGAACTGCAGGGTATCGATGATGTTCTCCTTTCTGAAAAGGGATATCACCAACACTATTCCCACGAGGACAAGCGCCATGGCTATCAGGTAGTCCCCTATCTTCATCACGGCCTTCTGGAAGTGGCTTTTCGACCTGGCGTCCTCAACAAGCTTGGCTGTCTTTCCGAAGAAGGTGTCCATTCCCGTCTTGAACACTATCCCTTCCATTTCCCCCTGGGTGACGGTGGATCCCGAGTAGGCGATTTTATCGATCTGCTTGTCTACGGGTAATGATTCCCCGGTCAAAGTGGATTCATCAATTGAGAGGTACGAACCCTTGAAGAGTATGACATCGGCCGGAACCTGGTCTCCCAAACGGATAAGGACGATATCTCCGGGAACTAGTTCCTTGGCGGGGATCTTTTTCCATCTGCGGTTCCTCTTGACCTTTGCGTTCAGAGCCAACTTCCTCTTCAAGGCCTCAATGGCATTATCGGCCTTATGTTCCTGCCAGAAACCGACACCCGCATTGAGGAGAAGGAGCCCAAGGATCAGACCGAGGTCTTCCCAATGGCCGATGATCCCGGAAAGGACCGCCGCGACCTCGATCATCCATGGTATTGGCCCCCAGAAGTATGAAAGGAATTTGAGAATAGGATTCCTCTTCTTGTCCTCGATCTCATTGGAGCCGTATTTGACGAGCCTATTTTGGACCTCTTTATCATCGAGTCCTTCCATGGTCGATGAGAGTGTTCTGAAAGCTTCTCTTGCGGTTGGGGTCCGTTGCTTCATCGAGGTTTCCTTGGTAGCCGTTGCTTGGATGATCCCACCTTCTTCATCTATCGAAGGGCTGGGGGATCTGAGGGTTCTCTGCAGGACCTTCCAGGTTCCTCAGTGCTGCGGAAATCATAACCGACATTTATACGGTTTTCGATTGACATTCTAGCCCAACAATGATTATCCTTCGATATCGACCATGAAAAAAATATTGAAATATTACTCTAATGGTGAAGGAACCGGAGGTCCGATCATATCAAAGGGATCTAGCTCCAATCAAGGAGCCTTCTGTTCCCTTCCAGCTCCCGGATATGCGTCACATCCTGCGAGACCTCGAGAGTTCCCAGGAATTCACCATCCTTGTTCCTCACCGCAAAATATCTGATGTGGATGAACTTACCGTGAAGCTGTATCCAGAACTCTGCCACCTCCTTCTTCCCGGCTTTGAACTCGCTAAGGATCCTCTCCACAACGTGAACGCTTTTGGGAGGGTGGCAGTTCTTGACCTCTCTCCCGATGACGGCCGGACTCCTTGGGAAGATCCTCTCATCGGTTGCGGAATAATAGGCAACCCTGTTATCAGTATCCACGAAGGAGATGTCTATGGGAAGCGATTTCAGCATGCAGTTGAGCTGCTCCAGGGTAAGGTATCCCTCATCAAGTCTGAGCTTGCCCTCGGGACCGTTGATGCGGCTCTCCGGATGGAGGGTCCCGACCTCATAGCCCTCATCAGGTTTGATCCATGCATAGCCTATCTCCCCCTCGCCCTTCCTTACCCTATTCCATTCCTCTTCACTCAGATTGTCAAGGCTCATGGGAAACAGGACCTTCTCCTCCTTGTATACCATATCCTTCATGGTCCTGGACATGACCTCGATATGCTCCCTGAAAGGTTCGAGGTCTCCGGCCTCCAGCCTGAGATGGGCTTCCTTGAGCATTCCCCTGATGTCATCATGGAGGGCCCACATCACCTGTGTCGGCCCCGATATATTGTGTTTCTCCAGTAGCGGGAACAGCTGGTTCTCCTTCCGGAGATAATGAAGATCTAGCTTCGAGATGCTCTGTAGCATCCTCCGAAGGTCTCCTTTTCTCTCCGGGAAACCGCTCTTTCCCTCCTCGATATCCTTTATTATGCCGGACAGAGCGACAAGGAGACCCTCCAGGACCTCGTTCTCCTCCATGAAAGTATGGATCGGATGACCGGGGGGGACTCCCAACTCCTCTTTTTTATCAAGCGAATCCTTGAAGACCGAGACGTGAACGTCGCAGAGCTTCTTGATCTCCTCCTGGGGTAGCCCATCATCTATTAGCTCCTGCTCCATTCTCGCTATCTCGGAAGCATCGACATCCGAGGCCAGGTCGAGGAACCTCTGTTTAACGTCCTCCACGGTCCTTCCCGAATGAAGGTCCATTATCACGGACTTCAGCTGCTGCAGCTTCTCCTCCTTACCTCCATCCGGTCCAGGGCTCAAAACATCCTCCTTCTTCCCGGTCACCCTCTCGATCTCCGCGTTCAGTGATCCGATGAGTTCATCCATCTCGATCTCGCCCATCTGCGAGACCATTTCAAGCGAGGCTATCTTCCCCATCTGCTGGCGCATCTTGGGATCATTGAGCCTTTCGAAAACGGGAGATATCTTCGTAAGATACTCCAGAAGGAAGGGGAACTCATCTACCAGATCACCTATCAACGTGGATCTTTCAAGTCTCATCATTCATCACCCGGTGGAGAAATACGGGTCGGTCGACTTAATCTTTGGGGTTTCCAGATTTTCTTCGTCTTGTATCCATCCGGAAACCTGGTATGCTCACGGTAACTCTCCATTATATAATGAGGAAATACATTCTTCATCATATACAAAAGATATCATGCAAGGAGTCTACCAAATGACCGAACCTTTCAGGACCAGGCTCGAGGACCTGGTGGAATATCAGGATGGATCCGTTGTCAGTAGGGAGCTGATAACGAAGAACGCGGGGACCGTGACGGTATTCTCCTTCGATAAAGGCCAGGGTCTCTCTGAACATACGACCCCTTATGACGCCCTTGTCCAGATAATGGATGGAAAAGCATCTATTACGATCTCCGGAGTGGAATACATACTGGAAAAAGGTGAGATGATCATCATGCCGGCGAACGAGCCCCACGGGTTAAGGGCATTGACCCCCTTCAAGATGCTTTTAACCATGGTCAGGGAATGATGAACAGATCGGATATCAAACCTAATATTCCTTGATGTCTTTCAGGGAACATGGTCCGAACAAGAGAAGAACTCCTTCAGAGCGTTCATGACGCTGCATACCGATATGAACATGATTTTGGCGGATGCACCCAATCCGTTCTGAGGTCCCTTCAAGATCATTTCGGGGGGATCCCCGACGATGTCATCAAAGCAGGTCATTCACTTGCAGGAGGCGGGGCTCTCGGATGCCAGGGAACCTGCGGCTCTCTGAGCGGCGGGCTGATGGCGATCAGTAGCTTTCTTGGACGGCCAAAGGACGGTTTCGGCAGGGAGAGGGAGTTCAAAGCGTCCTACAAGACCTCGATGAAGCTGTACGACCGCTTCCTCGAGGAATACGGAAGCCCCCTTTGTCCGGATGTTCAGAGAAGGATAATGGGACGTTCCTTCGATCTTCGGATAAGAGAGGGTAACATCGAGTTCGACCAGGCGGGAGGCCATGAGGATAAATGTCCGTCCGTGGTGGGGAATACCGCAAGATGGACGGCCGATCTTTTACTGGAGGCCGGTTTCGAACCCTTTCCATGAAGCTAACTTCATGGATCCCCAGATAGGGATCTCAGGACCATACACCTGAATTTCACTCTTCAAGCTCTTCGATCTGACCGTGTAGGTATTCCTTGAGTTCCTGAGTGGTCATGCCTTCCTCTTCTTTTTCCGGAGCAGGAACTCCATACAACTGTTCGTATGATAGGTATTCCTGTTCTCTCTCCTTCTCCAAAGCTGCTCTTTCTTCTTCTCCCTTCTTCAGAGCTTTCTCATCCATTTTCTTTTTCTGTCTGAATATGAGGAAAACTCCAATTCCCACCAATATCACGGCAATCACAACGATCGCGATGATTATCAATAGCGATGAGGAAGAGCTTTCACCACCACTTACCTCTACCCTGAAGGTTGCAGTGTTGGTTTCTATTCCATCCGAGACCTCGACCACAACTGAGTGAAGCATCGCCTGGTTGTCGTTGGGTTTCCAGCGGATCATTCCGGTCTCTTCCGAAATGGTCATTCCTTCGGGAGCTTCCTTAAGAGAATATCTGAGGTTTGTAATGTCCTCGGCATCCTGGTCGGTGCAGGATATCTTGTACTTGAAGTCTGCTCCTGTTGAGGTCTTCTGATCCTCTATCTCTTTGAAGGTGGGTTTGTAGTTGACCCTGAATGAGAGGACCCCGGAATCGCATTCTCCGTATGAACAGCCGTCGTTCGGTATCACCGTCCAATAGTATGTCTTTCCCGGTTCAAGTCCTGTGACAGTGATATTGTCTCCACTGTAATCTACTTCGTAGATCGCCTCCTCCCTCAACCCAACAACAAAAGCTTCCGTCTGATGAACGTATATGTCGTAAGTGATGGGTTCATCTTCGGGGTCGGTCCCTTCCCATGTTAATATCGTTCCTGTGGAAGCTGTTCTTACTCCGAAGTTCGGACCGGTAAGTTCGACCAAAGGCGGTTCTGTAGCAAGAACTGTGATGGTGAACGTTTTGTTAACGTAAACATAGCTGTCAAAGACGGAAACCTTCACATCGAGCTTGTACGGTTCGTTCCGGAAGAGATGAATGTCCGCTGTCCAGTTGATCTCTCCGGTGTATTCGTCAATAGCGATATCCGAGGCTGGTGTCGATGAGATGTAGAATTTCAACATATCCCCATCGTAGTCGATGGCCTCCACATCGTAAAGGAAGGTCTTGGCGTGAACGACCTGTGTATTGGAGGGGAAATCGGTCCAGACAGGCGGATCGTTGATGTTTTTCACGGTCAAGGTGAAGTTGTGGTAATCGAAAGCGTCGGAGAGGTCCCACACGGACACGTTGACATAGAATGTCCCGACATCGAGATGGGTTGGCGTTCCCGTTAATATTCCGGTATCTTCATCGATATCCAGGAAATCCGCATCGGTTTCCAAATTCCACCTGATCTCGTCGTCCACATCTATCTCCTCCGCCTGGTAGTGTCTAACAAAAGGATCCCCTTGATTTACTGAAGTGATATCATCGGAGATTATCCTAGGAGCATCGTTGACATTGTTGACAGTGATATCGAACTGTCTGGAATCCCAGCCGTCGTTCCCGTCGGTAACGGAGACAGTAACAGTAACAACCCCAACATCATCGTTCTCGGGTTTACCGAAAAGAACGCCCGTATCTGGGTCCATTTCCAACCAGTCGGCACTGCTTGTCACGTAATAGGTCATCTCTCCCTGACCATCATCATCACAATCGTAGTCAACCTCATAATACTCATCCTGGCCGATCTCGACAATATCAGTACCTGAAATCTTAGGAGGGGTATTATTTACCTTCAGTGTGAATTCCTGGACATTAAAATGTCCGATATCATCGCTGAGGTTCAGCATTACCGAGACAAATCCTACATCTTCGTTGTCGGGGGTTCCAGAAAGAAAAAAAGTATCCATATCGAACATCAGCCAATCACAATTTATCTTGTATGTCCAGGTCGGAAGATCGGCGTATCCTAGGTTCGAATACTGGACACGATACTCCTCGTCTTCATTGGAAATCCGAATAGGTTCCTTCGGTCCGATCTCAATCAGTATGCAAACCATGACCTTTGCGCTCTTTGTTGGGTCCCTCGCCGAAGAGATGGTAAGGTTTTCTAGTATCTTCGTCGAGGTCGGTATTTTGAACGATCCTCGGTAGATACCTGTGTTAACGTCAGTCTCGTGAATGGGTAATACTACCGGTATCTGGAAAGTTTCGTCAGATGTGATATTGACCAGGGCTTTGTTCTGCGTCAGACCGTTAGCATCCTGCCCCACCACCTCGATGAAAATGGTCTCGTTCTGTTGAATCTTGTTGATCATTTTCGAGTATGAACTGTCGGAGCAAACCTTCAGGGAATCTATCGATGTTGGTCTGAACGGAATGTCGATCTTTATATTGGTGTAGAAACTTGGATCTCTGCATGAGGTCAGTCTGATATTCTCCAGCCATTTATAGTTCTCAGGGACCTGGAACTCTGTTCTGTATACTCCGGTATTGATATCGGTCTCCTGCAGAACGAGCGGAAAAGGAATCGGTATGCTGTATTCGGTGGATATGTTCACGAGGGCGATGTTCCTTGATATCGAGTTGGAATCGGTTCCGATAATTTCAATGTAGAGTTTTTCTCCGAGTTCCACCTTTTCCACTTCGATGGAATACTGATCGTCATAATATGTCTTCAAAGAGCTGATCGATGTGGGTCTGAAAGGATTGTCGATGAAGATCATATCGAATTTGGAAGGATCCTTTATAGAGTAAAATTTCAGGTCGTCTAAGTAGAGTGTCCCCAAAGGAACCTTGAAAATACCTCTGTAGACTCCAGTGTTTAGACCTGTTTCGACGCATCCGACCCTCATCAATCCGAACGATCCTGGTCTGGAAGTTACATTGACCACAGCAGTATCCTTGTTGGAAGCATTACTATCGAGACCTTTTAACTCGATGTATATGGTTTCCCCGATATCTGCAACTGAAGCAGGAGTTGAAAATCCTATGTCGGAGTAGAGGTCCACCGAATAGACCTCTAGTGGTTCGGTATATCCAAAACCTGATATCAGATACGTCTGACCGGCACCTGATCCGCCGGCATTGTTATATTTCGCCCCAATCAGGATGTCATCGAAACCGTCACCGTTTACATTCCCTGCACCGGATACTGAACGACCTGACTGATCATTATCTTCCTCGCCCCAGAACGACGCATCGGATTGGCTCAGGTCGGTGTCCATCGCCCAACCTGAACTCTTGCCCAAGATCAGATACGTCT
>JAFGLL010000053.1 GCA_016928095.1 Thermoplasmatota archaeon | reverse complement strand
CAATGTCCGTAACTGTCCTCTGTGCGGTTCTGAGGTGGTGGTTGCGGAGGGTGTGTCGCAGACGGAGTGTCCGTTATGCGGCGAGCTGATAAACCTTTGATCCGGCGATGGTCCAAAGATAGAGAGCGGCTCTGTGAAATAACACGGAGCCTTTTTTTTTATTTTAAAGGGATCACATGAAGGATTCCAGTTTTGTCTCCTTGAAACGGGACGGGAACATGGATTCTATGGAGCGGGACATGATATCGATCCTCTGTTTGAGGTAGTTGGACACTTTGTATTCTTGGGATATTCTCTGAGCTATACCAAGATATTTTTTTACAGATCCCTCTGATACCGTAAGTATCAATTTGTTGTTGCATCTATGTGGATGCGGTGTAAGGAGCCATTTGCTGCATTTGCCGGTGAGCGTGATCCTTCTGTATTTCGTTCCACACTTGGTACACCTGAACGACTGCTGTGCGAAGGACCTGAGGTTTCCAATGAGGTCCGGAAGAAGGTGTGTGGTCAGTACCCTTTCGGCCACATCATCCTCATCCACAGCCCTGATCCTCCTTGCCAGGTCCAGTTGGCTCTTGATCTTCTCTTCCGTTACACCGATGGTCTTGTATGCGGAGATACGTGGTGAGAAGTTGAGGTCGGATGTGTCCTGGGAGAAGCCGAACCCTTCGAACTGCAGAGGTGTCCCCAGTCTTGACCTCACAGTATCCATGCGCTTCATCCAGTATTCATTTATCTTTTCGTTCCTGGTGGTTGCAAGATGGAAATCAAGGGGATACCTTGATCGAACATCGACATTATGGGCCTCCTTGTCTATCTCCGATGGGTCCAATCTCATGGAAAGGACCAATGGCGCATCCATCTGCCCTCCTCTCCTTTCCGGAAGGAACTTCCTTGAAAAGTTTAACAACCCATCCATCAGGAGCATTATTGCATCCTCGTCCCCGTCACAGTTCCTCCTCTTCGAGGCGTGATAGAACGGGTGCCCCATGCATCCAAGGGCTTGCGTATATCCTGCGATCCTGCAGAGGACTCCCGCGGAGGTATGGGGTGCCAGCCCGATGGCGAGCTCTCCGATGAGGTCTTCCTTGGAGGTGGCATTGTAATATCTGTTCCCACCATAGATGAGCTCGAGCTCATCATCTATGAATTTAGCCACCTTGATCAGGTAATCGCCGGCCTTCTCGTTGATGACGATATCCTGTACCTTCAATTCAAGTATCTGATCCGGGGAATCGAGGTCGTTGCCGTGAATGTCACGGTGATATCCCATCTCCCTCAGCTTATCCAGAGAGGCTCCTATCTCACTTGGTTTGAAATGGGTCATGGTAATATCCGTCATGTCGTACCTGATGGTCCCGTCCCTGAAGACGAAGACCTCGTGTTTTGCCCTCAACATCCCCTTTTCTATCCTTTCAGGTATTTTCTCCCTTGATATCAGACCCTTGACCCCCTTCATTGCAGGCAGGGAATCTATGGAAGGGTAATGGAGCCTTCTTGCCGCTCTCTCAGCGTCCTCACGGGTATTGAGCATCATGCCCTCCTGGTTCTCATTGGACGATTGTCTCATGGTCTTTGTATTGCAGTTTGGACATGTGCTGTAAGGGGATATATTCCGGCAGTCCGGACAGAGGCGCGGAATGGTGTTTGCCTCTACCGGACCCGAGAAGGTCTTTTTTACAAGGCGCTGTTGTCCCCCTATGAACCCGACTGGATACAGACCGTGAACAGGTGGTTTCATCTGTCTTATATCTGCTTTTTCGGGCCTCCCCATCCGTGCGCCTATACGTGTGGGTGCCCGCTCCATGACCTTTATACCCGCCAGAAGGTTCACGGCCTTCATCACATTGTTGGCTTTGGAGAACCCCTTGGGGACCTTGATGGACCTCAGGTCATCTCCTATACCCAGACACCTCAACAGCGTGCAGGCCTGTTGTGTTATCAGATAGCCGTTCTGCTTCTGTTCATGCGGGCAGGAGAGCTTGATAAGGACCTCCTTTATCCCATCGTCGTTGTGGAGCAGGAGACCCTCATCTTCCTGATACTGTCCCTTCTCCATGACATGGTTCCTCAATCTGTTGAGTTCGGAGATATCTATGTCATGCCACATGAGTGTCCAGGTAGGGTGGAGTGGAATGCCAAGTTCCCGACTGACCTTGAAAGCCTCCGATCCATTCTTGGGGATGTGGCCGGAGATATCGTATCTTGACACCTCTTTCTCGATGTTCTCCGATCTCAGGGCTGCCTCTTTCAGGTAGTCGGATACGTTCCTTTCCGCATCCTCTTCGCATTTCTTGACAAGCTTCCCCAACATTTCATCGGATAACTGCTCCACTTCAGGGGAGCATTTTGCCTGGGCCAGGGGTTCCATAGCCTCCTTTTTGATCTCTTCCGACCTTTTATCTAGACCGAACGACTCGGCGAACGGGTGCTCTTTTAGACCATTTTCCCTCATGAACAATGAGCACTGGGCCTCCCATTTCCACCAGTCTTCGGTATAGGACCCCTGAACAAGGGAGTGGTTGTTCTCTGCGAATTCTCCGAACGGGATCAGCATCTCTCCGAGGTCCGTGATGGATTGGATCCTCCCCTTCACGGATCGTGCGGTGCTCATCGAGTTCACATACACCAGGTCGCCGTTGTTGAGAAGCACCGTCGGTCCATCTATGGAGTCCACCGGGGTGACAGCACCCGCCTTCCCGGGCCTCTCGATCTTGACCTGGGTCCCCGTAGCCAGGAATTCCTCTGTGAGGAATAGAGTGTAGGGGTTGATGCCTATCGAGGCCAGGCCGCATGTTCTCCCACGTCCATATCTCAGCCTGAAACCACCCGGCCTGGAAGGATGGGAGAAGACGGGCCTTCCCGCTATCAGGTCCTTGATGTACTTGGCAGCCACCTCTGCGGTAGGTGCCAGACCCTCGTCGGTCAGATGAACGACCCCCTCCTCCTGGCCATCATCGTCGAAGGAAAATTCAAGGTAGTTGCCCTCTTCGTCCACCTCGGAGAGGTAATCACCCACATCATCCTGGATATCCTTCATGGAGATGAGCTTCTCAAGTATCTCCTCCTCACGGCATACGTTCCCCTTCTCCTCCCCCTCTTCCTGCTTGGGGGCCTCCTTGTTCTTGCCTTTCAGTTTCTCGAGGAAATCCCATCCCTTGATCTCCAGGGACTTGGTGATCTTGAGGATCTTCTTTGCCTTGAGGAGGACCCCCTCCGCTATCACGAGACACACACCGGAGCGGACCTGGTTCGTCTGTACCCTTTTAAGGTCCCGGTTCCCCTGGACCTCCACCTTCTCTGTCCCTTCACCGTTGATGCAGACGGGACAGTATCTCACAACGTTCTCGATCTCCTCGTTCGTGGGCCGGTACTGGAGGTTCCGATAGAGCTGGAACTCCTCGATGTACCTTGCGATCTCCTGTTCGGTGACCTTGAACTCGCCGATACCGAGCTTCTTTCTTACCTGGTCCGCTATCAGGACGGAAACCGCTTGGGCTGTACCACCAGCAGCCCTGATAGGGCCCGCGAAATAGATGTCCGCATAGGTGCTGCTGTCCGGATTGGTACCGATCTTCACCTCGGCAATGCCCTCGAGCGGAGCGACCAGCACGCCTTCGGTCAGAATGGCCAAACCGGTCCTGGTAGCCTGATCGAGGGCTTTCTGTTTATCCTCCCCGGATTCCAGCATGGCCTGAGCAACTTCCTGGGAGATCTGAAGTAGGAGCCGCTCCCTGCCCATGTCCTTACCGAGTTCCCGTATCCTCTCCGCGATCCCGGGGGGACCGACTAGGTTCTCGACCCTGCCCGCCAGATCGTCGGCGAACGGGATCTCCACGGTATCTGTGGGGTCGTATCCCTTCGTTCTTGCCTTCGAAGCGATCTCGGCACAGGTATTTGCCCTTTCCCTGAGCGACGTGAAATAGCAATCCATCTCCGGGGAAACTGCAGGGCCTTCACTCAATTCATCTACACCGATCCCGGTGGTAGTTTCATACGATAAAACCTTTTCCACAACAGGTCCGAAACATGAACGATTGACCCGGCAGTGATAACCGGGCCAGACCCGTGTTCAATTCCCTAACGGTTCGAAATATGCACGGGGGTGCTTGCACGCCGGGCAGAGCTCCGGAGCAGTGGTCCCCTCGTGAATGTAACCACAGTTGAGGCATTTCCATTTGATGGTCCTCTCGCTCTTGAAGAAGGACCCACACTCGACCTTTTCCATGAGCCTGTTGTATCTCTTCTCGTGTTCAACTTCCACTTTGGAGACCATCCGGAAGGTCTTTGAGACCTCGGGGAATCCTTCCTTGTCAGCCACATCGGCAAAGCCAGGATAGAGAACGGACCATTCCTCGTTCTCCCCGGCTGCTGCTGCCTTCAGGTTGTCGAGGGTCGTTCCTATCACACCTGCGGGGTACATCGCTGTTATTTCGACCATTCCACCTTCGAGATACTTGAAGAACAGTTTTGCATGCTCCTTCTCGTTCTCGGCGGTCTCCAGGAATATGGCCGATATGGCCTCGTATCCATCCTTCTTCGCCTGCTTCGCGAAGTAAGTATACCTGTTCCTTGCCTGGGATTCACCGGCAAAGGCTTTCAGAAGGTTCTGCTCCGTTTTCGTTCCTTTCAAGCTCTGCATCTGTTCACCTGGAGAGGCTATCGGACATTTGAGATAAAAGGGTTTTGAAAAAGATGGTATTCGGTTTATGATCCAATAGTGGAAAAAAGGGAGGCATCAAATACATTTGATAGGGTCTATCATAATATACCCGAGACCGTCGAACTGAACGAACTCATTTCGAGATTGAACGATCCATTCGACAAGGTCCTGATAATGGAAATGCTCATCAGGGATAAGGATCTGGACATTTCAAAGACCCTGTATTTGAATAAGACCGATCCGAACATCTCTTCGGAGGATATGGTCCTTCGAGCTCTTGAAGGGAAACCTGAAAGAGAGAAGGAATTCTTCCATCGTGTGTTCTACAATACTACATTATACGGAAAGAATTATCTTGACCAGGATAACCATATGGATGATATTATCGATGCACTGCTCCTGCTTGCCAACAGATCGTTGCATTGCGGTGACATCTCTCTTGCCCGTGATCTGTATAAGGGTATCATAGAAGAAGGCGGAACGGATAGCCAGATGATCCTGTCAAAAATATAGCTTGCAAAGATCAAAGGATACGAAGGGAACCCTGAAGAGGCTATTGCGGATATCGGATCCCTCATCGATGCCGATAACACATACGTCCAGAATGCATATTTGAACATGAATCTGGGGGAACTCTTGGTAGAATCTGGACAGGAAAAGGCCGGTCTTGAAAAGATCAAAAGTGCGAATAAAGTTTTCGAAATGACAGGAATGGATGTTCTTGAGGCTTTATGCAGGATACATCTTGGCGTCCATTTCTTCCGCAACAACAGATTGAAAGATGCGGAGTATCATTTTTTGAAGGGGTATGGGGCTTCGAAGAGATGCGGATCCGATTATCTGAGAAGTTATATTGATGCCAACATGGCTGATGTCCATATTATGAAAGGTGAGATGAGGGAGGCAGAGAAAAGGTTGGATAGGGCCGAGAGTGGTTTCATCAAGTTCAATGATCTGTATGGATTATCTGGTGTGTATTTCAACCGGGCCCTGTTCTATCTGTCACTAGGGGACGAGGAAAAAGCGGAAGTTGAGATGACGAGATCCTTGAATGTTGCGTATCCTCTGCCCAATCCGATGATCCGCAACGAGTGGAAGAGGGTGTATGAGGAAAGGAGAAAGAAAAACATCCGATAGAAGAGACCGAAACCTTTAAGATACCCCCTGAAAAGACCGAAAAGTGAGGAGTATCCTTTAATAATGAAACGCATTAAAAAGAGAGGATGATAAAGGGATCATGTGGAGAGAAGGTTTGTACGGTTCTTGCGCTATTCCTTTTTCTGTTCCTCTATCCGACACCTGATATTTTGACAGGTCTGGAAACCACCGAAGAGTTCTATCTGATCATCGTATCCGATCTTGGTCCTGTCGCTTACGAGGTCGAGAAAGCATGTGATCTGAAAGATCATCTTGTTCAGAACGGTTTCGAACCAGCCTGCATTATATATCTTGCACCTTACGGGACCGATGGTTCCGATGGTGAACCGACTATCGAGATGATGGAGGAAGTTTTCGGTATATTATCAACTCATGAAGAATTGTTCGATCTTGTCACCGTGTACATCTCCGATCACTTTCCGCCGTTAACAACGAACGGAACCCATTTCCGGTTCCTTGATGGTAATGTTACATTATCCACCTTCAACAATTGGTTGGGCGGGATACATTGTGATATGCTGCAGATCTATGTTGGGGGCAATCATTCCGGGGCCTCAAGTGATGTTCTCCGGTCGGAAGGGAGGGAGCTCATCTGCAGCATGGGTGCCGATCGAACGGCAACAGAGGATGAATTCTCCCTAGTTCGTGGATGTTCAAGTCCTGATGCCGATCTGGACGATGATGGGTTCGTATCGTTTCATGAATCGTATCTGTCGGAGT
>JAFGLL010000052.1 GCA_016928095.1 Thermoplasmatota archaeon | reverse complement strand
TTCCGAGGCCCGACACCCAGATGGTATCGGCAAGGTTGTAGACCGTCTGAACGCTCATGGCGACGATCATGGGGATGGATAGTGAAAAGATCGCCTTCTTGGTATTTCCCAGAAGTGTCTTAACACCCTTCGTGGTCTGCCCGACCCCATCTTCCCCCACCTCAAATGTTCTGCTGCTCATCACTCACACTCCGGCCCCTCTCCTATGAACTGAAGACGTTGCTCTATCCGTGTAAGGAACTCGAGGAAGAGCTTCATATCGGCCCCGTTGAAGTCCCTGAGCACGAACCCGACCCATTCTTCCCTGACCTTGTCCAGAAGTGGTTCCAGGTCGCGTGCCTTCTCTGTCAGGAAGATCCTGTAAGCCCTCCGATCTTTTGGGCTCTTCTCCCTCTTGATGTATCCCAGGCTCTCGAGCTTGGATATTGCCCTTGTCGTTGTGGCCTTGTCCACGAGCATGTGCCTGGTGATCTCGATCTCGGTGAGCCCGTCCCGATGATAGAGATAGAAAAGAAAACCGTATGTCGGACCTCCGATGCCGTACGGCTCGAGCTTCTCCGACATGTATCTCCTGGTGTGTTTGTGGATATGTGCAAGTAGCCTTCCGACCGAATGTGGACCGCACTCGCCATCGTACTTCCCCTTGGACATGATGAAAGTTATGGTAAAATGGTATATATAGTTGCGGGTGCAACTAATTGGCATCCCTCTCCCCCCCAAAGTATTTTTAAAATGGACACCATTGTCCGGGTGGATTTTCGTTCCTGTTAGGGGTGACATCGACATGGGAACCATCGGCAAGGAGGAGAATCTGGAAGAGGTTCTCGCACCGGTCTCGAACGTCTTCTCGGTTCTCACGGATATCAATCTTGCTCACAGCTGGGGCCAGACCAATTTTGGGTCCCTTTCTTTTCCACAGGAGCCCAGGATGAGGATCGGTCAGACCATCGGTCTATCGCCCAAGGGTATGAAGGAAGAATGCCAGTTCAAGATCAAGGTCATACATTTCGATGGTTTCCTGGAGATGGACGTCATCGAGGGCCCGCTCTTTGGCACATTGAGGTTCAACGTGGAACCGCGACCTTACGGGACCATGCTTTCGTCCCTCCTTGATTACAGGATCGAGAGAATGGGTTTCGACCTCAGATGGAAGTTCTCCGAGAAGAAGAAATACCACTCGATGATGTCAGCGGTCCTGGCGAATGTAAAGAACTTCTCCGAGATGAAGAACATCTGACCCCGGCCTCATTTCACACATGCGGCGATCTCCGCCTCTATCATGTTACCGAACTCGGTGATCAATGCATCGAGCATCTCATCGCTCCTGGCCTCCACTGTCATCCTTATCACCGGAGAGGTGTTCGAGCAGCGCACCAGGACCCATCCGTCCATGGTATCGACCCGGACCCCGTCCTGGTCATCGATCCTGTCGAACCTCGCCCTCAGATGGTCCTTCAAGATATCGACCACCTCGAACTTCTTATGATCCGGACAGCTGAACGTCCTCGAACCGCTCGGGTACTGCGGCACCTCATCGGACAGGTCGGAAAGCTTCCTTCCGCCGAGGGATATGATCCTCAGGAGCTCGAGGGGTGCAAAGATGGCATCATCGAAGAGCACATGCTCGGGAACTATCAGGTGACCGGACCTTTCCACCCCGAAGACCGCTTTCGTCCGCTTGGCCTCCAGTGTCAAATAGGTGTGGCCGACCTTGATCCTTTTCACCTCCGCACCCATAGGTACAAGAACATCCTCTATGGCCATGGATGATTCCACATTGGCAAGGACGACACCGCCGCCTTTCCGTTCAATAATGTCCCTGGATATGATGATGCCAAGCCGGTCCGTTGTCATGAACCGACCTTTGTCATCAACGACAACGGCACGGTCACCGTCCCCATCGAAAGCGATGCCAAATTCCAGACCCCCGTCGATCACAGCCTCTCTGAGCTCCCCGAGGTTCTCGGGTCTCGGTTCCGAGGGCCTCTTTTCGAACATAGGGTCCACCTCACCATTGATGAGTTCGACCCTGGCACCGGATGCTGCTAGCACGTATGGGGCCGAAAGACACATTGCACCCCCTCCGCAGTCCATTCCAATCTTGAACCCCTTGTTCATCAGGTAGGGACCGTACCTCTCCTTCCAGAACGAGACGTATTCTTCGAGGTAGCTCTTCTCGGTATATGTTCCGGTCTCCTTCCAGTCAACCGCGATGAAATCCCTGTTCAGGACCAGATCCCTCAAGGCCTCTATATGCTCGCTGGGAAAACCGACACCATCGCCGAAATATATCTTCAGTCCGTTCCATTCAGGCTCCAGGTGTGAAGCGGTAATATAACAGGACGCATCGAGACCTTCTCTCCAACCGGCGAACATTGCGACACCGAAACCGCACTGGCCCGTTGACAACACATCGATACCGCAGGAGAGAAGTCCCGCCACAAGAGCTCCGTGAAAGGTCTCCGAGGTCTTTCTCACATCAAAACCCAGAGCAAGGCCTTTCATGCCCAGGTCCCGTCCCATGAGGGTCCCCAGACCTCTTCCGATATCAAGACATGTCTGAACGTCGAGGTCCTGGCCCCATATACCTCTGATGTCATAGGCTCTGAATATCTGGTCCATCGGGATCCCCCCAGGGACCATCATTTCCAGATATTTCATAGCTTTGGTCGGGTTGGTGCTCTGTCTTGGGGATGATTTGAAATATATAGTTCATTTATTTCGGCCCATGACAGATAATTACCCGGTCCTGCAGGTTGCACTTGACCTGATGCATCTCAAGAGGGCGATGCAGATAGCCCGTGAAGCTATAGAGGGAGGTGCTGATTGGCTCGAGGCAGGTACACCACTGGTCAAGAGCGAGGGGATGGATGCGATCAGAAAGCTTCGGGACGAATTCCCCGGAAAGGAGATAGTGGCCGATCTGAAGACCATGGACACCGGAGGTTTCGAGACCGAGCTAGCTGCCAGGTCCGGGGCTACCATCAATACCATAATGGGCGTAGCCGACGACGGTACTATACTGGAGGGGGTGAGGTCGGGAAGGAAGTACGGATGCAGGATAATGGTCGATCTGATGGGGGTCGATGACAAGAAGAAAAGGGCAAAGGAACTCGAGCGAATGGGGGTCGACCTCCTGTGCATGCACGTCTCGATAGACGACCAGATGATGGGGAAGACCATAACGGAAGAGCTGATCGATCTCGCCGGGTCCACCAACCTGCCCATCGCGGTGGCCGGAGGGATCACGTCAGAAACGGCACCTGCTTTCTTGGAAGCGGGAGCTTCCATAATCATAGTGGGCGGGGCTATAACCAAAAGTGCAAAGGTGACAGAAGCGACCAGGGACCTCAAGGAGGCCTTATCGACCTCAAAGGCCGTCCCGTCAAGGTTCTATCACAGATATTCGGACGATGACGGTATAAGAAAAGCCTTGATGGAGGTATCGACGCCAAACGTGGCGGATGCAATGCACAAGAAAGGTGCCATGATCGGTATCAGGCCACTCAGGTCCGGATGGAAATGCGTGGGTACGGCATTCACCTGTCGGACCATAGATGGAGACTGGGCGAAGACCGTTGAGGCCATAGAGAAAGCGGGACCGGGGGACGTTCTGGTCCTGGACGCTGGTTCGAGACATGTATCACCATGGGGAGAACTTGCCACCTGGTCCTGCAAAATGAGGGGCATCTCCGGGGTTATACTCGACGGGGCCGCCCGGGACGTGGATGATATAATGAAGATGGACCTCCCCGTATTCTCCAGGAGTATCGCCCCCAATGCCGGTGAGCCAAAAGGCTTCGGGGAGCTGCAGGTGGAGATAGAATGCGGAGGGATCACGGTAAGACCGGGGGACTGGATCATCGCAGATGATTCCGGGGTCATGGTTGTCCCAAGGGAGAGGGCGGTAGAGATAGCGAACAGGGCAATGGACGTCAAGGAAAGGGAGAACAGGATCAGGGAGGAGATCCGGAGAGGCTCCACCCTTTCCGAGGTCCTTGAGCTCGAGAAATGGGAGAAGAACCAGTAGCCCATCTCGTCAGATCACATGCCGGAGCGTTTCGACCATCCTGTCAATGGAGTCCTTGGTGACATGTGGCATCACCACGAACCTCAAGGCCGGAGGATCACACACCTTTGATATGTAAAAACCCTTCGAGACCATGGCCTTCTGGACCCGCTCGGGATGTGGATGATGGAAGGCTACCAGGTTCATGACCGGCTCCATCACCTTTGACAGTCCTATCTCCTCCAAACGCTTCCCCAGGTACTTCGTGTTCCCCATGCACCTTCTCACCAGATCGCAGTAGCCTTCGCGACCCAGATGCTTCATCAGTGCAAAAGCTGAGGCGACGGCACCCGAGTTCCTGGTTCCGGCAAGGGTGTAGGCCTTCGGACTCGTCAGGTAAGGAGATCCCACGGCAAGATCGTTGAAGGGGTGCCCTTCCCGGAAGAGGAGGCAACCTGCGGGTATCGTGGACCACCCCATCTTGTGGGGGTCAACACAGATCGACCCGACCCCCTTGACCCTGAAATCCCACGGTCCGACCCTGTCGTCGGTCATTCCCATCTCCTCGAGAAACGGGAGGACGAAACCACCGAAAGCGGAATCCACATGAAGGTGGACGCCCTCGGCCATGTCCGATATCTCCCTGATAGGATCGACGGCTCCAAGCTCGGTGGTCCCCGCGACCCCGATGATCATTGCAGCGTCCTTATCGATCTTCGACTCGAGTTCCGCTGTATCCATTCTGAAATCCTCGTCCAGCCCTACGGGAACAGGGTCCATGCCCAGGAGTTTGATGGCCTTGAGAACGGAAAAGTGGACCGATCTTGGAAAGATCACCTTCTTTCCGGAGGACCTGTTCTTGGCAATGTACATCGCCGTGATGTTCGCCTCGGTCCCCCCCGAGAGAACATAGCCTGTAGCATCCCGGTACCCCATGAGGTCCCCCAGCATCGAAATGACACACCTCTCCATCTCCGATGTCCCGGCGCAAAGTCCAGGGTTCCCCAGATTGGATTCGTGGAACCTCTGGTGGACCTCCAGGGCATAATCATGGGGTGCGGTGCACATCGATCCGAAAACCCTCCCCGACCCGAAGCTGATGTTCTTCTCCTCAAATCCAGATAGAAGGGCATCCACATCTGACCGTGCAAGACCCTTCTTTTCCATTTTCATCACTTTCCCTCAAGCGTGCGAATGGGATATAATATCTGCTATAAACTGAATTAACCATTGTAGTATTATCTTTCACTGAAAAATATCACAGAAATGTTATATATGTGTGGCAGGCCTTATCCGAATCCCTAATTTCGGAGGTACCCCCCGCTTGCAAACCAGAAGGACTAAGGTCAAGGAGATGTCCAAGACGGAGCGGATCGCCAATGTGTTCAAAGTACACCCCTTCGAGAGCATATCTCCAAAGGAAATCTCCGGAGAGCTTGGCATGGAGATCCAGCTTGTGACATCCATAGTCAGCAGGTTGAGGGCCGAGGGTCTGATCGAGAGGGTCAGTTGGGGAAAATACCGCCTGAGGATGGAGCAGACCTTACCGGAGGAGACCCTTAACAAGGTAGCGAACGATTATCAGGAGATATCCCGCAATATCCTGTCCACAAGTGATGTTCGGTCCATCAACAATGATACGAGGCCTTTGGACCTGATGGTCCAGATCTACATCGAGGTGATGAATGTCGGAGGGGAGATAATGGCCCAGAACATGCTCAGGCTTGCTGCAAGGAAGAGCATTTCACCGGAAGATGCGGAGGTTCTCCTGAGTTCCATCAAGGAGGTGCAACGTACATGATGAGCGGAATCCCATATCCTCCCGGAAAGCCCGAACATGAACACTGGCTCCTCATGTGTCCGACCATAATGGAGGATCCGAACCGATCCCGGTCCGGTATCAAGATCATATCCGAAGGAGGGTGTTGTTCATGAAAAATAGAAAAGCGACCCATATCCCGGGGCTGGATGAGTTGATGAACGGAGGTTTTCCGGGTGGTACCATAAACCTTATCACGGGACCGCCAGGAAGTGCGAAGTCGCTCTTCGGTATCGAATATATCTATAACGGTGCCAGGTTCGATGATGAGCCCGGTATCTACCTGTCCCTTGAGGAGAGCAGGGATTCCATCCTTCGGGCTGCGAGCAATTACGGTCTCGACCTCACGAGCTTCGAGAAGGAAGGCAGGGTATATCTCATCGACCTTGGCAAGATGAGAGCGGAATGTACAGCATCGGAGGAGCTCGAATGGGGTCTGGCAAGCTTCGAGACCCTTCAGGATTTTCTCAAGAACCAGCTGTCCTTCAGCGGTGCCAAGAGGCTTGTCCTCGATTCCATCACGGCCGTGGGTGTCTATTACAAATCATCCGAGCTTTTTCGGAGGGAGCTTTTCAAGTTCTCAAGGTTCCTCAGGGACTCCAACATAACATCGGTCCTGATCTCCGAGACCTCGGGTACAGGTGATTCAAGGTACGGGATAGAGGAGTTCATCTCGGATTCCCTGATCAAGCTTGACTACGAGAGCACGGCCGGTGAATATCACAGGACCCTCACCGTCAGGAAGATGAGGTTCACAAAGCATGACCCTCTCAAGCATCCATTCCTGATAATGGATAATGGTATCGAAGTTTCTCCTGACGAGGTCATCAGTTGATCTGGAGATGTAAGGATTGAACGATGTGGAGCTCTACGGGAACCTGATCCGGGAGTTCATCAGGAAGATGACCTCACCCGATATTGGTGAGTTCAGGATGGAGATCTCCTCGTTTCGTATCATCCTTGAAAGGGCAAGGGTCCAGAGGACGAAACTGATCAAGTTCAACATTACCGAGAACGGAAGGATAGTCAACGACATGGAGGACGATTCCGGGTCCATATCGGCCCTGGAGACCTTCCTTCGCAGGTCGGTGGACTTCATCTCGTCGCTCATCGGAGAGGAGCTTGCCCGGGATGTCATATACCGGAACCTTAAAGAAAGCACCAGGGACCTCATCGAACCCATGAGGGGCAGGGAAGGGTTGATCGGGCACTTCCCCGAACCCTTCGACATGCTTGTCGAGCAGACCCTCTCGACATCCGTGGAGAAGAACGATCATGAGGAGGTCCTCGGGCTGTTCGAGGATGTTTTCCAGGCCTATCTCAAGGAGCTGTCAGGGCATACGGACCTGTCGGCTTTCAAGCTCAAACTGAGCATCCTCAGGGAGAAGCACAGACTTCTGAAGCACGTTACCGTCACAAAGAATAATTCAATGGACTTCGACAGGGACATATGGGCCACGGCAACAGACGAGGAGGTTAGTGATTCCCTCGTTGCGGTATTCAATTCCATGGTCGGTCTCTCCACCTTTCTTCTCGGGAAGGAGGAGGCCATCAAGAAAGCCTCAAGGATCCTGAACTATTATTTTGAGGGAAAGGCATCCATCATGGAGAGATACGGCATGGAGGACCTTATCCTCGAAGGGGCCTTGAACCATAAGGTCTCAACTGGATTCCAGCTGCTGGATGATAAGATGGGGGGAGGTATCTCCAAGGGCTCATCCATCCTGTTCATCTCACCCTCCGGTATCGAGAGGGATATTTTCATCACCCAGCTGCTCACCACGGGTCTCATGGACGGAGCCTCTGTCCTGATGGTCCTTTCCAAGGAGCCACCGAGGTCGATAAGGATGCTCCTCCGATCCCAGGACCTGGATGCGAACGCGTTCGAGGAAGAGGGGAAATTGAGGATCGTGGATTGGTTCTCGTGGAGAGGAGAGCGGATCATTGGCGTGGAAAGGGATGGCCATTCCCTGAAATCATCCAAGATACTCTCCAACCTCGGCATCGCGATCAATAAGGGCCTGAGAGACCTCACATTCTCACCCACCAAGATCGCGATCGTTCACATGATAGGGCCCGCCACCAACATATTCGAGTTCACCCAGGTCTATAATTTCATGCAGAGGTTAAGGGCCAAGTTCAAGGAGGAAGAGATGGCCTCGATATTCTTCCTCGAGACAGAGACACTGAGCAGGGAGAGCCTAACGAGGATAATGGAGGTCTTCGACGGTGTCGTCGAGATGAAGAAGACCATGGGATCCGGGAAGGTCCTCAGGGATATCTCCATCCTGACGATGTCCGGGATGGACTATGATACAACAGCTTCACCATTCGTCATCAGGGACAGCAGACTCATCTCCATCGACGAGATCTGGAGTGATAATGAGGGTAGCTGGGATGGACCAATGGACCGTGAGTTGAAGGACACGGATGTCGATAATAAGGATCATGTCCAAGAGGAGATAGAGGAAGCAGAGGTCGAACTTTCCGACAATGCAATGGACGTGGACCAGGCCGGACCGATCAGGGGATATCCTGAACCTGGCCTGGATAGAGGAAAGGATAGAGGGCAGAAGATCGGCTCGGGCAGGTCACTGACCCGGAAGGACCGGGCCCAATCACCAGCTCAAGCAAAACAAGATATCGCAGATCAGGAAGACAAGGTGAAGAAAGTCCCCATTAGGCCATTGGTCAAAAGGAAGAAGAAAGCCTCCAGGCCCGGTAAGGCCACCCCGGGCCCATCGTTGGTCCGGGGACCGATCGATAAAGTATCTGTTGAGCAAGTGAAGGATAGCAGAGGACCCATGAGACCTGCGAGGGTAAGAAAAAACATCGATACCCCCGAAGATGGGGGTAAGAAAAGAACGATCGTGGATGCTCAAAAAACCCTGAAGCCCAAGAGGGTGAGAAAGATCAGAATAGCTCCCGGAGATGGAGCGAAGAAGGGGCGCTCGATCGACATTTCCAGATTGGAAAGCCCGGAGGATATTTTGAAAGAGGCCATATCCACCATCGAAGACCTGCTGGAAGGTTCCGAACCCCGGACCCATGTGGCCCGAAGACCACCCCCGAAGAACAGGACCTGAAGGGTCCAATGTCCATTTCATAGATCACAGGAGGATGAGTGCGTGAAGGTCGGAGATATCAGGAGATCAAGGAAAAGGGCAAGTTGTGAAGGTGAGATCAGGATAGAGGATGGGATAATGTCGGTCGCCTGCGCGAGCTGCGGAAACCCCATGGACCTGTCCAGCAGTGCGTGCTTCAACGGGCTTTCCAGCAGGATGGTGCCCGGTTTCAAGGGTATGGTAGTGCTGGAGGGGAACTCACACCGTTCCTATCAGGGGCCCATAGTGGAAGCTCTCAGCTCCCATTCCCGTATCCTCTCGGATATAAGAAGGTTCGATCATGGACCGAAGGGTAGAAGGAAGGAACTCACTGGCATAGCGGAAAGGATGGAGAAGGATTTCCTTCGGGACCCCCTTTCTCTGGGAAATTCAAAGGCAGACTACTTGAAGGATATCAGGAGGGCCGAGAGGTCGAAGGAGCCGCCCGAAGCAGAAAGGTTCGAAGCCATCGTTGAAGCTGCCTCCATCATGGCTAGAAGGCTGGAGAGGGATATATCTTCACCGGGGTGAACTATTAATTATCTCCTCTCTCATGCATGGCCGATGATGAGACCTATCGAAGAGGACGGCATGGTCCAGATCGCTGACGCTGAAACGGACCACAGGTTCGGGTCCAGCCCCTATGCGAGGGAGCTCAAGGACCTCCTGGACAAGGGCGCTGTCATACTGGATAAACCCAGAGGCCCGACCAGCCACCAGGTCGTTGGATGGTTGAGGTCCGTACTGGAGGTCGAGAAGGCAGGCCATCATGGTACACTGGACCCCAACACCACCGGTGTACTCCCGGTTGCACTTGGCAGCGCTGTCAGGGTGTTGGACCTCTCCCTCCCGGAGGGCAAGGAGTATATCGCCATCATGCACCTCCACCGGGAACCGCCCCTCGAGCACATCGAAGGGGTGCTTCGGGATTTCACCGGGGACATCTACCAGATGGTACCGGTCAGGTCCGCTGTGAAGAGGGGGCTCAGACAGAGGAGGATCGGATACATCAAGCTCCTGGAAAAGGAGGGCAACGACCTCCTGCTTCTCATCGGATGCGAATCCGGTACGTATATCCGTACGCTCATCTACGACATGGGGGAGGTTCTGGGGGTGGGCGCCAACATGTCGGAGCTAAGGAGGACAAGATCGGGAAGGACCGGGGAGGATAAGGCCGTGACCCTTCAGGATGTCAAGGATGCATGGGAAACATACAAGGAGACCGGGGACGAGGTGCGGTTGAGGGAGGTCATACGCCCCATGGAAGAGCTCCTCTCCCATCTTCCAAGGGTCCTGATAAAGGATTCATCGGTGGATGCTATCTGCCACGGTGCCCAGCTGAGCATGCCTGGGATATGCGGTATGGACGGTGAGATCAAGGCTGGGGACATGGTCGTTATAGAAACCTTGAAAGGTGAGGGTGTGGCGGTGGGTAAAGCCCTGTTAGGCTCCGCCCAGATGCGATCCATGAAGAAAGGGAACGCCGTCCAGACCGAAAGGGTGCTCATGGAACCTGGCACCTACCCAAAAGCATGGAAGGTCTCGGGCGAATGATACCGGGGCAGCTGCATTTTCAGTCATGTCAGGCAAACCTTAAATAATGGGGCCATCTTGGTTCAGTTGTGCTTTTATATACTTAAAGGCAATCCTCGAGCTGATGAGCGGCGGAGGGCAGGCCAGATAAGGTAATATATCGGGCCCGACATTCACCGTTCGTTCCGACAAAAGAGGTGGAACCAATGATCGGAAACACCAAGGTAGCAAGGATAGGGATCTTCCTGGTAATGCTCCTAATGCTGGGTAGTATTTTCATCTACCTCCCCAAGGAGAACGATGAGGTCGAGGCCATCGGGGCACCGGCCATCACCATAACCATCACCCAGCCCAGAGTTACTGCCTATGTGGCTCCAGGACAGGATGGGATCGTGACATTCACCGGCAAGGTCGAAGCCATGATACCATGGGATCCAAGCGTCCAGTACCTCATCGTCCAGCTCACGGCCGATGCTGGTGGATGGCCGGCATCGAACCCACCAGCGCTTATATTCAACAAAGCTACCAAGCTCAGGGATTTTACTTTATCGGTCCAGGTCCCGGTGGAGACCTCCAAGAAGACCCAGCAATCGCTATCCCTGACCGGAAGGTGGAACTACAGCCCCGGTATCACCGGAGGCACCATTGCCGCTTCCACGGCGATCATTTCCGTCGAGCAGTATTACCAGTTCTCCGTCGGCTGCGAGAAGCCCTACGTACAGGTCTCTCCCGGCTCCTCCCTCGGGTTCAGGCTCAGGCTCATCAACGAGGGGAACGCGGGGGACAGGCTCAGGGTCGAGGTCAAGAACCTCAAGGAGCTTGCTGACCAGGGTTGGACGGTCCAGCTCTCCCAGGACAAGTTCGCTGTCCCGGAGAAGCAGGAAAAGGTCCTTACGGTCTCCGTCACCACACCTGTGAAATGGAACGTATGGAAGAACGCGGTGACAACGATACAGCTTCGGATAATCTCCGCACAGGCAGAGAGCCTGGGGCAAGCTTCCGATATCGCGGACTATTCCATATATGTTCGTCAGAAGGGTGTATCCATACCCGGTTTCGAACCCGGTCTGGCCATAATTGCGCTGGCCATGATTTCCGTTCTGATATTCGGCTTCGCCAAGAGGAAGAGGTCCGGATCGTGATCCTGGCTCCGGATCAACGGCATGTCAGATCGCGGTCATCGATCCCTTTGACATCGTGTTCGACATTACCCATATGAGCTGATCGATATGTGCCTGACAGAAGAGATGTTATCGCCGTTGCCCGAGGGTCTGATCAAAGCCGCCAGGGTCGCCATCAAGGACGTTCTGAAGGTCAAGACCGGGGAAACGGTCCTGATCGTCACGAACACCACACTCGATGTGTCGATGATAAGCAAGGCCCTTTTTGACGCTTCGGTCGAGGCGGGTGGAGAAACGACCATCCTTGTTCAACCCACCAAAAGCCAGCTCGATCTGGCGAATGAGACCGTCCTCGGTGCCCTGAGAACGGACCCCGATATCCTGATATCGATATCCGAGGAGAAACTGGGAAAGGACCGCTATTCCATCAAGGAACCCATCAGGGTCGGGGACAACAGGTACGATCATTACTTCAACTACCTTCTCGGGGAGAAGATAAGCAGGAGCTTCTGGTCCCCCTCGGTCACAAGGGATATCTTCGAGAGGACCGTCCCCATCGACTACGAACGGCTGAGGAAGGACTGTGCCAGGGTCAAGGAGGTCCTGGACCTTGGAGATACCGTTCATATAGAGGCACCGTCAGGTACCTCATTGTCCATCGGTATCCGGGGAAGGGCTGCAAGGTCGGACGACGGCAACTTCTCCGAACCCGGCTCGGGAGGCAACCTGCCTGCAGGCGAGACCTTCATCTCTCCGGAGCTCGGAGCCTCATCGGGCAAGATGGTATTCGACGGGTCCATCGCGTCCGATCGGGGGATCATCATCATAGATTCACCCATCACCTGCACGGTAAATGCCGGCATGGTGACCGATATCCGGGGGGGAAGCGAGGCAAAGGAGCTGAGGGACACACTCCGAAGGGCCAGAGAGAAGACCTCCGAGTTCGTGGAGCAGGGCAGACTTCCAGGAGAGGAGCTCGAGCATTATATGGCAAATACCGCCAACCTTGGCGAGCTCGGGATCGGTCTTAACCCGAAAGCGTCCATTATCGGGAACATGCTCGAGGACGAGAAGGTCTACGGGACATGCCACATCGCCATAGGCGCCAATTATGATAACGATGCAAGGGCCCTCATACACCTCGACGGGCTCATCAGGTCCCCCACCATCAGAGTGTCCGGACCCGGTCTTGACAGGACCATCATGAAGGACGGGGAGCTCCTCATCTGATCCTGATCGGTGGTCCGATGATTATGATAAGGGGGGGATGTAACTCTCGATCCATGCTATTTTGGGGAGCAACATATATTTACTAACATGACGTAATCGAATTCCAAGGGAGAATACATGTCCGCGACCAAGGAGGAAGCAAAGCTTTCCGATACCGTCCGAAAGCAGACAGACGAACCAGGGCTCATGATGGAGATAGTTGCACTGAGGGAGGAGATCAAGATCCTCAAGGGACGGCTTCGGTCCATAGAGTACACCTCCAACCTCGAGAGAGAGGCCTACAAGAGGGAACTGTCAGGCGCCTACGACGAAACGAACATGCTCAGAAGGGAGAGGAACCTCCTCAAGAAGCAGCTTGATGAGATAATGAAACCACCGATGCTCATCGGTGAGATCATAGAGGTGATGAACGGAGAGGAGGTCATCATCAAGAACGGTACCGGACAGACCTTCATCACAACCATATCGAACGATGTGAACATCAAGGAGCTGGAGATCGGTTCCAGGGTGGGACTTGACAGGAACAACCTTGTTGTAATGAGGGCCCTCACCAGGGGAAAGGACCCGATAATCATGGGGTCCGAGCTTCTGGACCGCCCATCCGTCACCTACGACGACATAGGAGGGCTCGATGATGCCATCATCGAGCTCAAGGAGGTCATGGAATTGCCCCTCCTTGACCCAAAGGTTTTCCGGAAGATCGGTATCAAACCTCCGAACGGGGTGCTCCTGGTCGGACCTCCCGGGACCGGTAAGACCCTTCTGGCAAAAGCGGTCGCCAACTCCGCTGGCTGCACATTCATAAGGATAGTGGGTTCAGAGCTGGTCCAGAAATTCATTGGTGAGGGGGGTAGACTGGTGAGGGAGCTCTTCCAGCTTGCAAGGGAGAAGAAGCCCTGCATCATATTCATAGATGAACTCGATGCGATAGGTGCCAGAAGGCTTGGTATGGACACCACGGGCGACAGGGAGGTGCAGAGGACGCTCATGCAGCTCCTTGCCGAGATGGACGGTTTCCACCCGCTCGAGGAGATAGGGATAATGGCGGCGACCAACCGAAGGGACATCATAGACGAAGCCCTGTTGAGGCCGGGAAGGTTCGACAGGATCATCGAGATCCCGCTCCCCGACAGGATGGGAAGGATGAAGATCCTCTTGATACACACCAGGGGAATGAAGCTGGCGAAGAACGTCGATCTCGATCATCTCGCCGATAGGACCGAGGACCTATCAGGTGCCGACCTGAGGAACCTTTGCACCGAGGCGGGGATGTTCACCATCCGCAGAGGTCATCACTCGATCAAGAAGGAGGACCTGGAGGATGCGCTGGAAAAGATCAGGAAGATGAAGGATCAGAACAATAGGGACCCTCCGTACAATATGTTCCATTGACACTCACCGGGCGATGGCCAGGGTTTTCTTCCTGTAGGCCTCTGCTTCGGCCGTCAGACCTCTTGACCGAAGGAGGTTGACCATATCCTTCGAGATGCGTTCCACGTAGAACTTGACACCGAGCTCCTTTAATAGCTCCAGGACCTCATCCAGGCTCCTCCGCAGGGAAGGATCGTCCTTTCGTGCTAGATGATAGCGGGCATAGTCGGTCAGTATGAGTACGATCTTGTATTTCTCCCCGAGCATCTTGAATATCTCGAGGGCTTCATCCAGATAATCCTTGGCAATATCATGTTGCCCGTCAAGCAGGTAGACATGGGCGGCCCCGGCAAGTGCGTATCCCTGCTGCCTGAGGTCTCCGGACCTTGTCGATACCTCGATGGCATCCTCGAAGTTCTCGATCGCCATCTCGTAATCGCCCGTGATCGACTGGACGGTCCCCAGATTGATCTTGACACGAGCCATGAGGAGGGGGTTCTCCTCCTCTTCCATCACCTTTATGGCCTTCCGAAACTGCTCGATGGCCTTCTCCGGATTGTCCTGGTTCGTGTAGACTATTCCAAGGCTAGTGTAGGAGGATGCCATCAAGGTGATGTCGTTGAGCTCATGGGCGATATCCAGAGATTCCCGAAAACATCTCTTGGCCTCCCTGAACTCACCTTTCGTCGAATGGAGCTCTCCCAGAGCCTGCTGCGCAAGGGCCTGGGTCTCCCTGTTCTCGAGCCTGGTGGCGATCTTCAGGGCCTTTTCCAGCCTTTTCTGAGCATTGTCCTTGCTTCCCCTTCTGGATTCTATGGCCCCGAGCCGCAGGTTCGCCCTGGCGCTTATGATGGGCCTATCTTCGGTCTCCGCGATGGCAGAGGCCATCTTGAACTCCGACAATGCCCGATCCCACCTCCCCATGATCATCTGGACCTCGCCCTTGAGCAATCTGGATGTTGCCCTGTACTCGCTGTTCTCCTCGTTCATCTCCTTCTCCAGGAGGGAAAGCACTGACGAGAACTGCTCCACATACCCCTTTGTTATTATCCTCTCCCCGAAATTGGATGCAAGCTTCAGAGCTTTGAGCGTGTCCCCGCTCATGGCCATGTGATACATTGCCTCCACGGTCGCCCTGTCGGTCCCGACATCCATGTAGAAGGCTGCTGCCTTGCGGTGGTATTCTGTCTTCTGTACCGGGGTCAACCTGTTGTAGAAGAACTCCTTGATAAGGTCGTGAGCCTCATACTCGTCGTAGGAGGTCTCCATCATCAGGTTTGCCTCCACGAGATGGTCCAGCGTGGTGAAGTCCAGACCCTCCTCCATGAAGAACGCTGACGATGGTGCCGGGTAACGGTGGACAGAGGCTATCTGGAGCAGCAACGAATCCTTTTCTTCTAGCTTTTTGAATATCTCCTCGTAGATGTACCGCTTGATATCCTTCTGGTCCTCGAGGTCCTCCGCTGACAGGATCAGCTGAAGGAAGAGCGGATGCCCGCGCGTTATGGAATAGACCCTCTCGAAGAGCTCATCGTCCATATCCCTGATGTTCAGGAGCCCCCGGGAGCTCTCCTTGTCCAGACCCTCCAGCGACATCTCCTCGACCACCTTCTTCAGGAGTACATCGGACCTGTCGTAGAACGGGAAGACCTGTCTTCCCACCACTATCACCTTGATCCCGGATAGACCAGTAAGCATCTCTTTCAGGTTCGAGAAGAAATCGACGATCTCGTCCTCTGCCCTCTGAAAATCGTCGAATACCATGAAAATGGTCGCATCCTTCATGCTCCCCTCGATTATCGACAGGTATTCCCTGGGCTCCAGGTTCGTGTTGTTGTCTAAATAGGTCTTCAGACCGGAACGGCCGATGCGCTCAAGGAAACGCCCTATCGAGTAGAGGAGGTTCCGAAGAGAATCCCATTTGTGGAAACGATACCAGAACACATGCATCTTCCCGTCCATCTCCTTGATGGCCTTGGCGGCCAGGGTGGTCTTCCCGATGCCGGCTATCCCGGTGATGGAGAGGATCGATGCTTTCCCGGACCATATCCATCTGCGCATTTCCTCGAGCTCCGAATCCCTCCCGCAGAACCTCTTGGGCATGGGGACATCCTGCAGAAAGGATACGAAACCGCCGTGGTCGAACTCCCTTGGCGCCTCGATATCCCCGTGAACGTACCTCTTCAGATGGTTCTCGAGTATCAGGTTCTCCCTGCCTATCAACTGATGCAGCTCCAGGATCGGGAGGTTCACATTGACGTAGGTCGAGACATCCTTGAGATGGACAAGTTTGACGCTGCCGTCGGCCAGCTGGAGGTATACCTTGTGATAGGCGATGACATCCCTGACCTCCTTGGCATAGGATAGGCCCTTCTCGGTGAGAAAATAGGCCTTCCTCTTCCGTGGCAGGCCTTTGATGCGTTTCAGCACATCGTGGACGAATCCCTCTTCCTTGAGCTTCTTCATGGTCCTTGGTATGTTATCCCTCCGGATCGAGACGGCTTCGGCGATCCCGTCCTGAACGACCTCCTGGGGAACCTCGAAATCCATTTCTGTATGCCTTATCTCGTAGAGATGAAGCAGTATCTTCTTGTCGATGGTGAGCCTGGGCGTGCCCTCTTCGGTCCCGTTATCGACCTGCATCAGTCTATCACCACCGACTGGAAACCATCGACCAGCTGGTTCCGGACCCTCTGGGGGACCGCTTTGTAAGGAAGGGGAACGACCGATGAGATACCTCTCTCTCTGGAGATGTTCTGGAGCATCTTGAGGAAACGGATCATTCTGTCGATGGCGTTATTTGAAAGAACGTCCTCGAAACCCTCGAACACAACTATGCCACCGCGCCCCCCGATCGGGAATGCGGAGCGTATCTCCTCCAGGATGCTTGAAAGATTGGTCGGATTGATGACGAACGTTCCTTCCGGGACATCATGCGCGGTGGAGCGGTCCAGCCATATATGGACCGGACGCTTCGGATACATCGTTCTTACCTCCGCGGGAGGCCTTGGGGATACGACAAGGACCTTGGCCCCTCGTTCCATCTTAGATGTTACCGCCCCCCTCCACGGTCTGCCCCTGCTGCGGAACATCACGATCAACAGATCGCTTTCAGGCAGCGTGGGAGCGGATCTTGCGGTCTCCTTCTCCTCATGGTGCATGCGGCCTATCTCCATGGCCGTTTCGTCGAAGTTCCTCATCTTGTTCCTGTGGGCCCGTATACGGTACAACGTCCAGGTCATCAGGACGATGAGGCCGGTCCCAGCCAACAACATCATCATAGTGGCGGTTTCCAATCCTATAACACCCCAGGTCAGCACAATGTACAGGGATTATATTTAAATTCCATTCCCGATATCTTTTTCCGGACCCGAATATGGACACCAAACATTAAATACGAACACGGCTTCGAACTTTCATCGTGCTGATCGGGTCCGGTGCCTGACATGAAAGGAGAGAGACCGAAGGTCCTTATCGGAGCACCTGTCTATCTTCCCCGCCAGGGTGGCTCCTCCACATACTTCTCGAACCTCATGGAGAGGCTGAAGGACCGGGTGGACTTCGTAGTGTATTCCTGCAGGAACCCCGATGCAGCGATGTTCGAGGACCAGGGAAGTATCAAGGTCCACCGCATCCAGCCGTTCATCCTGGACGCACCGAAGGTTGTGAGGTACATTGTACTTCCCCCCGTCACACTTTTCCAGCTGATAAGGCTCAGGATGAGGTACGGGAAGATGATCGTCCACGCACATTCCAACGGAGCCTACGGATACATCATCTCCATCTTTTCCAGGTTGATCGGTCAGGAGATGCTGAAAGAGGTCCAGGACATGTCGGATCCAGGGTACAATATCCGCATGGGCAAGGTGACAAGATACGTCTCCACGGGTACCTCCATCCGGGACCAGCTGATATCCTACGGGGTGCCTCCAGAGAAGATAATCACCTATCCGTCGCTGAACCCGGAGATCCCCTCCGGGGTTCGAAGGAACATCGGGAAGAGGCCCTTCATCCACGACAGCCCCATTGAACTGCTCTGCATCAGCGCCCTGAGACCCTATAAAGGCGTGGATTACCTCCTCGAATCCATGAGGATAGTGCAGGAGAAGGACCCTTCGATCAAGCTGACGATAATCGGGGAAGGTGGGATGCGGGACGAACTGGTCACCTATATGAAGAAGCATGGGATCACCAACACCACCCTCAGGGGTTTCGTTCCCGATTATCATGATGTGCTGAAGATGATGGCAGGATGCGACATCCTTGTACTATCATCAGCCTCCGACGAGGGGAACCCGAGGGTCATACTGGAAGCGTTCCAGTTCGAGAGACCGGTCATCGCCACCGCTGCCGGAGGGACACCGGAACTGATAGAGGACGGAGAGAACGGTATTTTGCTGCCTCCCAGGGAGCCGAAGGCCTTCGCGGAGGCGATCCTCCGCCTGGCAGGAGACCCGGGGCTCAGGGAAAAGCTAGGTAGGAACGGAAGAAAGTTCCTGAAGAAGCTTCCCACCTGGGACGACCTTGCCTCGGACATTCTGGAAGTCTACAGGGATATCTGGAAGAGGATGTGACGGAAAACTTTTTTGATGAAGGCCAGAAGCCAAAAAATACCCTCATTTTGAAAGATCCATATTGGATCAGGATGAGGTTCTTGAAAAGATGCCGGGGACGGGGGAAAACACCCCCCGGACTGAATTTTTTCTCTCTTTTCAATAGGGATCATAGCTGAAGCATCAGCAAAATCCCGTTCATCCAATACCGTGAAAAGATCCGATCTGGAGCTCTGCGGTGTAGATGCCGGTCGAAAATGTCACACTTATGCCGATTGAAAATGTCATAGGGGTATTTAAAGGCATTCAGTTAGAACCTCCCG
>JAFGLL010000051.1 GCA_016928095.1 Thermoplasmatota archaeon | reverse complement strand
TTCCATGGGAAGGATCGTCCCGTAAGATTGGAGGATTCCGAAGATATCGTTCTCAGGAACTGTTTTTTCAACTCCTCTCTTGGGATGCTCGTCACTGGTGGTTTCGGTCATGAGTTCTCCGGAAACTGGTTCTGGCCCGGTCCCGGGAACTTCAGTGATGATTCTGGAAGCAGCTGGGACGATGGTGAGAACGGCAATTTCTGGATCGCCCTCGATCTCGAGGACCAAGACGGAGACGGTATCAGCGAGGATGCGGTTTCCGTTCCGGGTGGTTCTTCGAAGGACAGGTTTCCACTGGTTCCGGGTCTGGACCTGTCGTTGATAGTTCCCTTTGAGATGACGACCGGTGAAGAATTCCAGCTGACATGCAGGGCAATTCCGAGGATATTCGATCTTAAGAGGGGTCTATCCCTGCACTGTTCCAACGGGACGGTTGAAACCCTTATCGTGCTTGATCCGGGTGAGCTCGAACAGAACGTGACGTTTTTGGCACCTTCGAACAGTACCGATGACCTGGTATTCTGGCTCAACGCTTCACTTGTGTTGGGTGGCTACATGGAAAGTGTAAGGCACACCTCAAGGATCCTTGACAATGACGCTCCGAACATCACTCTTGTGGATCACGTAGAGCAAGCCGGGAACGGCAGTGAGGTGAGGTTCCGTCTTCTTGTGATCGATAATATCGGTATAATGAATGTCTGGTGTCATATCACCCAGGGATACGAAACCGAGGTTGTGAACCTTTCAAGGAACGGTTCGTACTGGGATCTCGTGTTCATCACGAGCCGGGAACCCTGCGAGAGATATTCGATCGTGTTCCTTGCAAATGATACGTCCGGGAACAGGGTGTTCACGAGTGAGATGATCTTGAGGTCCTTCAACTCGACGTTCCCTTTCCGTTTCGATGAAATGACATCAAACGTGACCGGGACGGGTGATATCCTGACGTTCAGTGCATCGATATCCGGTATCTTTACGATCTCCTCCGTCGGTGTCGAATATACCCGCGGTAACGAGTCCGGAACCATTTCCGCCGTGAACGTATCGGGTGTGTTCTCGTGTGATCTCGATGTCGAACCGGATTCCGTTCTGCCGATAGAATACAGATGGTGCGTCACCGATCTCTCCGGGAATGGATATTACACGTATCCTTTCGTGACAGAGGTCGTCGATACCATCGATCCGACCATCGACCCCGGTCCGTATCCGGATGAAGTGGGCACGGGTTCCGTTCTCAATATCGAATTTGGAATAGAAGATAACATCGAAATAGGATATATATCCGGAGAGGTGACGTTGAACGGCGAACAGGTGTTTTCTTTTTCGGAAGAAGAGCTTGTGTTTTCTGTTCCGGTCAACATGACCGGGGACCTTGTGGTATCGGTAGATGTATCCGATCCCTCCGGGAACGTTGTGAACTGGACGTCCGATGTGATCTTTATCAGGGACACGCTCGACCCCGAGATCACGTTCACGGGCAATCTTTCCTGCATGGTGAACGAGGTCTTCCGATTACAAATCTCCGCAACGGATAACATCGGTATCGCTCATATCAACTGGAGCATAGGCGATATCCGTGGTTCCGGCAGTATGATAGAACATGTGTTCGAGAGAGAGGGTTCGTATCCGATCCGTATGGAGGTCACCGATACGTCGGGTAATGTTGCATTCCATGAGGATACCGTATCGGTCACTCTTTCTGATGACGATGGAGATCCCTCTTCAGATAGGGATCACAATTGGATCTATGTTCTGATCGGAGTTTTATCTTTGGTTGTTCTTTTGATTGTAATATTCTTCGTAACCAGGATGATCAGAAAAGAGCCTGTGTATCGGGAGGAATGAATACAACGAGATTTCATTTCTCCGATCTTGTCAGGAGAACATCGACCAATAACCGGGATCTTTCGGATCCGGACACATTGATGGATCATCATATGTCCTCATCTCTTTTAATTTGGGTAAACCATCAAGGAAAATGGACGACACCTTTCTTTCGTTCCTCTGTCTCCTTATTATGATATTGCTGGATAACGTTTATAAATGGAGAAAGGTTAGAAGGGGCGATCTTCATGACATGGATAGAGACGATCTCCGATTGGCTGAAGCAGGGTAGCGACGGTGCGGATAAACTCCTTGATTATCCCTGGGACATCGATGTGAGATCATTGGAGGACAACTCGGAAAGGACACTGATCTCGGCTTCCCATCCAAAGATACCGTTCAACGTCGAGATCGTCGTGGGGAAGCATTTTGCCAACCTTGTCATAAATCCGATCATTCCCACGGATGCCCAGGACCCGACGGAAAGGATGAGGATATACAAGAAGCTCCTTCACCTCAACACGGAGCTCAACATGATGAAAGCGGGTCTGGTGGGATATGATGACAACCCGGTCATACAGGTCGACCTGGACCTGGAATACCTGAACAAGCTCGAGTTCAACAACGCCCTCACACTTCTGGTGGTCGGTGCCCACAATATGATCACCATCCTCGGATTGACCGACGAGATGGAGGCCTTCATATTGAACCGGTTCAAGGCCATTGTTGCGACAAAACTGTCCGAAGGGAACACGAAGGAGAGTATCATTGACTTCCTTGTGAACAGGGGCGGTCTCGACAAGGAATCCGCCAAGAACGTTGTGGACATGACCCTCAGGGAGATATCACCCAAAGGGGATGGCGAGAAGATCCATGATGAGGATGCCGGCCCCGGACCGATGTACGGTTGATATCCCGTAGATACAAGCATATCTTCCAGGCAAGGTCCGAGGTCCGGAATGGGCATCCCGTCGGAGAATTCATGACCCTAACTGACAGGCGGTCAGGTCGTGCAGGATGGGAACTTATCTATATTCATAAAGCTTCATCCATTTTTCATCTATCATTAAGGTTTTCCCATGACAGGCAGCCTCCCACTCATTCTTGCATCCGTGATCGGAGCGGTATTGTTGATCTCCCTGTTCATCCTGGTCTGGTGGCTCATTAGAAAAAAAGGTGCTAGGAAGGAAGCAGTAGCACCTCAGGACCGAACCACATTGAACAGCGCCGCTGACGAAGAGGCGGCAAAGGAGTTCCTCTATAACAGCAAGGACGTATCGAAACAGGATATACCGGAGGACCCTATGGCATCGGCACAATTGTATCAGCCGGCCCCGGGAAATTCTCCGGTCAACGATGCTCCGATCTATCAGGTGAGCGAGGAAGAGGACCGTTATCATGGGCATGATGTCGAGGTCAAAGAGCTTCCGACACCCCTGGTCGAGGAAGAGGTGGATACCTCATGGGTGGACCTCGATGTGAAGAGGGAACTGAAACATATACTTCATGAGCTTGACAGGAAGAACGTGAACTGTTATGATATATTGAACATCCCGAAGAACTCGGATTCGAAAAAGATCCATAAAGCTTACAGGAACCTTGCCTCGGTCTACCATCCCGACAGGGGGGCCGGAGGACGGACACCGGTAACAAATGATGTTATGGAAAGGATCCGGGAGATCAATTATTCCAAGGAGATATTGCTCGACCCCAACATGAGGGCGCTCCATGATCAGATGATACGGGAGAAGGAGATGAACGAACCTCCGACGATGGACGAGGAGATGACGACCCTGGACCCGACCACACTGGAGATGTTCCCCGAACCGGAAGAACAGGAAGAGGAGATCATTGTAAAGCCTGTAAGGAGCGCCCCCGTGGACACCACAAGGGGACGGGAGAGCATAGGCGTGCTGTTCTTCCGCAAATGGGAAGAGGGTTCAGAGGGCTTCGGAAAGGATTTCCTTGATTACATCATCCAGCTTGATGACCAGGGATATCTGGATTACGGACAGGTCCTGAAAGCGGACCTCAACGATCTCGATGAGATATCGCGTCTGAAAAAGATCTCGAACTTCTCCCAGGCCGTGAACAACACTCTCTTCGATGTATGGGTGAGACCTCCATTCTACTACATGGCCGTCCCCGTGCTCAGCAGGGAATATGTACAGCAGATCTGTGATATGTTGAAGAACTCGTTCAATGTGGAAAGCATCTTCTTCACATATCCCTGGACCTGAAGTACCAGAAGCAGAAGGAGCACGGGTTCGGACCGGCCTTTCCTGAATGTCTCATATCCCAGGTAAACGGTTATATAGAAATATTTACATTGCCTCGCGTCCCCGAGGGGGAAGTATCACGTTAACTGGGTCGAACGGCAGATGTCAATGGCCCCGTTATCGTTCGGAGGTAGCATAATGGCACCAGATGAATCAACCGACATATACACGCCATCTCCAGAGGTCGTTGGGAAGGCACATATCAAGAGCATGGAAGAATATCGAGCTATGTACAAAAGGTCCGTTGAGGACCCGGAAGGATTCTGGGGAGAATTCGCCGAGAAGTTCCACTGGTACAGGAAATGGGACAGGGTCATGGAGTACGAGTTCGACACCCCCACGATAAAATGGTTCCAGGGTGGGAAGACGAACATTTCCTATAACTGTCTCGACAGGAACCTCAAGGACAGAGGTGACCAGACCGCCCTCATATGGGAAGGCAACTCTCCGGATGAGAGCGAGAGATTGACCTATGATCACCTTTACAGGGAAGTGAACAAATTCGCCAACGTCCTCAAGTCCAACGGAGTGAAGAAAGGGGACCGCGTATGTCTCTACATGCAGATGATCCCGCAGCTTCCAATAGCGATGCTGGCCTGTGCAAGGATCGGAGCCATCCACTCCATCGTGTTCGGGGCATTCTCTCCGGATTCATTAAGGGACAGGATAAATGATTCGGAATGCAAGGTACTGGTCACCCAGGACACCGGGCTCAGAGGGAAGAAGAACGACATTCCGATGAAGACCAATGCGGACAAGGCTCTTTTGAACACTCCTTCCATCAAGAGGACCATAGTGGTAAGAAGGACCGGGATCGATGTCCCGATGAAGGAGGGAAGGGACATCTGGTGGCATGATGAGATGGATGGAGCCCCGGATTTCTGCAAACCGGAAGAGATGGACGCGGAGGACCCGTTGTTCATCCTTTATACCTCCGGATCCACCGGCAAACCCAAAGGTGTCCTACATACCATCGGAGGATACATGGTCTATGTTGCTACCACACACAAGTACATATTCGATTACCATGATGGTGATGTCTTCTGGTGCACGGCCGATATCGGATGGGTCACAGGGCACTCCTATATCGTATATGGGCCTCTTCTGAACGGGGCTATCTCTCTGATGTTCGAAGGAGTACCCAACTATCCGGATGCCAGCCGGTTCTGGCAGGTTGTGGACAAGTACAAGGTGAACCAGTTCTACACGGCTCCGACGGCTATCAGGGCACTTATGAAGGAAGGGGACGAACCGGTTAAGAGGACCTCAAGGAAGTCCCTGAGGATACTGGGGACCGTGGGAGAACCCATCAACCCCGAAGCGTGGAAATGGTATTACAACGTGGTGGGGGAGAAAAGATGTCCCATCGTTGATACGTGGTGGCAGACCGAGACCGGAGGAATACTCATCACTCCGCTACCCGGGGCCATACCGACGAAACCCGGGTCTGCGACACTCCCGTTCTTCGGGGTCGAGCCCGTCATAGTCAACAGCGACGGGGTCGTTCAGGAGGGTGAAGCTTCAGGCCCGCTTCTGATCAAGTCAGCCTGGCCAGGTATAATGAGGACCGTCTACGGGGACCATAAGAGGTTCTATGAGACCTATTTCTCCATGTTCAAGGGCAATTACACCACCGGAGATGGAGCCAGAAGGGACAAGGATGGCTACTACTGGATCACGGGAAGGATCGATGATGTCATAAATGTCAGTGGCCACAGATTGGGTACCGCGGAGGTCGAATCGGCCCTTGTATCACACCCGAAGGTTGCAGAGGCAGCAGTTGTCGGTTTCCCCCATGAGATCAAAGGGCAGGGCATATACGCTTATGTGACCCTGAAGACCGGTGTGGAATACACCGATGAGCTGAAAAAGGAGCTCGTGAAGCATGTCAGGAACGAGATAGGCCCGATAGCAACTCCCGATGTCATACATTGGGCTCCCGGGCTCCCGAAGACAAGGTCAGGAAAGATCATGAGAAGGATCCTTCGAAAGATAGCCTCCGATGAGGAGGATCAGATAGGGGATACCTCCACTCTCGCGGACCCGGTGGTCGTCGAGCATCTGATAGAAGAAAAGGTCAAGATGTGAGATGGTCCGTCCTGAGGATTTTTCGGGCCCTCGATCGAGGGCCTTTTTTATTTTATTACTCTTGGTCGAAGTATTTCATATAGTGGCTTGTTTATTCAAGTCTCGTGGAAGGAAAGGTCATCATCACCGGGGGTTCGGGGTTCCTTGGCAGGAAAGTTGCAGACAGGTTGAGGGAAGAAGGATACAACGTCATTCAGATGGCCCTTCCGGATGAAGATGTCTCGGGAGATAACTTCTTCAAGGGAGATATAACGGATATTTCCGCTTTCGATATCCCCAGAAACGATATCGTTGTCCACTGTGCGGGGATCCTCGAATCGAGCCATCCCACCGATGAGATGATGTACAGAGTGAATTTTGAGGGGACCGTCAATGTTTATGAAAAAGCCCTTAATGCCAAAATGAAGAAGTTCATCATGATATCCACCGTATCCGCCATCGGCCCCCGGGGAACCTTCGACACAGGAATGACGGAGGAGATGGACCCGCGTCCCGACGATACTTACGGAAGGTCCAAGCTGAAAGCGGAACGGTTCCTCATGGAGAGAGGAGACAAGGACAATGTGGATATAATCATTCTAAGACCCACCGTTCTTTACGGTGAAGGGATGAACATCCACTCCTCGGGAATGAAGACGTTCACATCGGTACACAAGGGGATAATGCCTGTGGTCGGACAGGGTCGCATCATCTACAATATGCTGCATGTTGACAATCTCGTCCAGGCGATATATCTGGCTACCACGAAAGGAAAAGGGGTGAGGATCTACAACGTTAGCGAGGGTCCCTACACCCTGATGGAAGTGGTGAAGACCATCGAGAAAGAGATGGGTAAAAAGGGCCACAGGAAGATCCCGAGATTCATTCTCTATATTGCGGCAAGGTCCTTCCAGATATTATCGCATTTTATGAAGGGACCCCCTCCGATATCTATGGTGAAGTACAGAGGACTGACAAGCAGCATCTGGCATCTGGACGGCTCAAGGATAGAGAGAGAGCTGGGGTACAAACCCCTTGTCGGACTCTCCGAGGGTGTTAAAAGGACCGTTCAGGCCTACGGTTGGGGGACCTACGGAAAAGATACAGGAGGTCGATGAGTGGCATGGTTGTATTACATCGTCTATCCTGCTGTCTCATTCTATTTCAGGATGGCTTTCAGGATCTGGAAGATACCGGGCAGGGAGAAGATACCCAAAGGGGGTAAGATCTATGCCGCCAACCACTGCTCGAATGCCGAAGGGCCGATCCTCAATCTCATCCATTATATGAGACCTGTCAGGTTCCTTGGGAAGAGCGAACTGTTCGAGAACCCCGTCAAGAATGTCATCATGAGAGGTGTGGGAACCATTCCCTTGAAAAGGGGTGGATCGGACAGTGCCGCTCTGGAAAATGCGGTGAAAGCCCTGAAAAAAGGCCAGTTCATAGGTATATTTCCCGAAGGGACCCGAGGGAACGGGAAAGACCTCAGATCACCACATACAGGGGTTATCAGGCTTGCGCTCATGGCGGATGTACCTATTGTACCGGTGGGTATCTCCGGAGCGATAAGGTCATGGCCGAGAAACAGGATAATACCCAAGTTCGGGAAAAAGGTCTGGTTGACCATCGGAGAGCCATGGTATGTTCCAAAACCTCCCCCCGGACATGAATACACCTATGAAGAGCTGAAAGGACTTGCCAACGAGCTGATGTACGAGAGGATAGGAAGATTGATCGACAGATCGAAGAACGAGTGAACACATCAACCGTAGAGTTTCTTCCTTTCGTCCTCTACCTCCTCTTCGGTGGTCTCCACATCCTCCTCATTGATACCAAGGGTCTTCTCCTCTTCCTCGGACCTGCTCTCGTAATCGATATCATCATCCGTCCTTTCCACGAACTCCAGCCGGGTCTCCTCTTCCTTGTGAGCATGGTATCTTCTGTATACGAAGAATATTCCCAAGACCAGGACGATTATCAGGACCAACGATATGATCAGAGGAGTGAGATAGTCCGGCTTCGGTCTTACCAGGTCGTCGTCAACAACATCGTCATCGATCGGATACCGGTCCTCAACGGTGATGTAGACGGAAACGCTGATATTGAACTCCCCGTCATCGACATAGAGACGGACCCTGTGCTCACCTGTGCTTTCAAGATACACATCAAGGACCCTTCCGTTCCCGAGATATCCGTCCAGATTGGAGATCCATGTATAAACGAGATCGGACAGAGGACCATGTCCATCATCTGTCGTATCCGAAGCGTCCAATGTCACGAGGTTCCCTATCCTGATCGTCGTGGCGTTCTCCGGCGATCTGATCCCGGGGACCGGTGGATGGTTCATCACCACCGGTTCGGTCATGATGGTATAGATGTCGGATACGCCCACGTTCCCTACAAGGTCCGATGCTCTGAACTGTACCCTGTTGGTCCCCGAGGGAAGATATAGCGATACATCGAACACTATCTCCGTACCTGACCCGTTGACCTCGATATCAATCCATTCGGACCATCCCGTCCCGGTGTCCGAACGATATTGAACACTATCAGCGTCCACTCCGGAGCCTGGCCTGTCCATGGCCTTGACTATGATCGAGTTGAGACCCTCATCCTGGACGATCTGTATGTTGGGCGAAAGGAGTTCGAACTCCGGACCACCATTGTCCACCCCTATATCCACCACCGAGGATTCGACAAGGTTCCCGACGATATCCGCCACCCTCCATTGAATTGTACCTCTCCATGAAGGCGTCAGCTCGAGGGAATGCTCGACGATGATACTTGTGTTTGCCTCCAGACCTTTCTCGGAATATGTGACGGAAAAACCTTCCGTGGACCATTCACCAAAAGAATCGGCATCCCTTTCCCTTATCCTGTATCCTATCGTACCCTGATCTATCCCGGAGCTTGGTATCCCTTCATGGGACGGGTCCCTGATACCCAATTTCAGGACCGGGGAGGATGACCCGTACCAGGGTTCAATGGCGGACAGGTTGAACACAGGGTCCCGCCTGTCCAGGTAACCGGTGATGGTAGCTGGTTCGGATGATAGTCCGACCCAATCGACCGCATTCACCGAAACCGTGAACATATCATCGTATCCCGTCTGGACCCGCTCTTCGTTCGATGAGCAGAGCAGTTCATCCGATGGTATTGGTACCATCGTTCCCTTGTCGTTGAGATATCTGAGGCAGAAGGCCGATGCCGGGTCCAGAATGTTGGTGGTATCGAAATAATAATATACCTGGATGGGAACCACATCACCCTCGTTGAGGAACCTCTGAATGGAATTCTGCGCCGAGACCAGCTCAGACCATGGAATGATCTGCGCCCCGTTCAGGACAAGCATTCCATGTCCATTTTCCGTTCCTGAGATGGAGAACTGGTACATCCTGGAGGAAGGAACGCGGAACCAACCGTCCCATCTTATGCTGAAACTGTAGTAATCCAGGGTGTTGGGGTCCGGACCGAACTTGCCCCATTCCTCGATGCTGAAATCCAGCGGTCCGTCGATGCGGGTGAACATCATGCTGTTCATGGATGGACCGTTGAAATACGATCCCAGGAGGCCTCCGGCCTTCTTCGAGGTCTGGGGTTCCCGTCCCTCCAGTTGCACATTGAAATACCTCACGTTGGAACCCTCATCCAGTTCGTCTCCGGCCTGCGGTGTCCAACCGACGGTCCATTCTGTATCATCGTCGAAGAGGGAATGTCTTCCCTCATCCGGTTCGAGGTACAATCCATATACCGGGTCAGGTGCTTCATTATCGACCTTGAAATCATATCTCAGTGATCCTGTGAATTCGACAGGCAAGGGCAGTCCCTCCCAATTCGGAAGGTCCAGGGCACTGACAGGCTTGATACTGTATGAGATCGAACCGGTTTCCGGGATGGTGTCCTTTAGCTCTGCCGATGGAGAGTCAAGGAGGACGGTGTCAACCTTCAGGTCATCCCGAAAGAGCTCTACCGTCGCGATATCGTAAGGGGCTCTCGGGAGACCTGGCCTGTCATAGACCATCTCAAGGCCGGAAAAGCTGATGGTGGAGGACGCTTTCAGCCAGGGATCCTTGTTCCCTATCTCCTGTCCATTCACCTTTATTACGGCAACCGTTGCCAGATCTATCCTGTCAACGACCCTGAACCTGTCGGGGATATACCTCCTCAACAAGGCTCCCGCGCTGTCTCCCACGACGATCTCTATGTCATAGGAGCGACCGATCCTCAGGTTCCAACCGGGTTCTATCACCATGGAGACCTTCCCATCGCTTCCGATGTAAGAGACTGATGAGTTCTTGACATCCAAATAAATGGACCGAGCATCGCAGAACATCGAGCCATCCACCAGGCCGATCCTGCCATCGAGTATACCGGGCTCAAGTACCACATAAGCATTGTCAACAGACCTTGGGTTCGTGGAGTGTCTGAAAGTGAAGTTCATATAGACCTGTCCGCCACCGGGATCCATCAGATCGTCCTTCACACCGGGTCCGGAGAGAGCTATGTCTCCGATGGAGATCTTCGTTCCGTTGAGGATATATACCTCACCCGCATCCACCCTGGTATCCATTTGACCATCTGCACCGGGCGCCCCGGCCAGAAGTTCTGCCGCTCCGTCGTTATTGATGTCCGCGATGAGGAGAGTGTATGCTAGGTTGTCGTTCTGGGTCTCCCCGTAGAACTCGAACCTCTTTTCCTGGGACCTCAGGTCGACCAATGAGGAAGGTGTCGTGAAAACGCGGTTCGTTTCGTAACACGCCATGGAGCCTACACCGGTATTGTATTCGTTCAACTTTCTCGGGAAGCCTATCACAAGTTCCAGACCCTGGTCCCCATCTATGTCTCCCACAGCGAAGGATCTTCCGACGGCGTCTCCTGGAAGGTCTCCGGTGGCGATCCTGTCCCCTATTATCATGATGTCGCAGGAGGACGCTGCATCCATATACCTCGGGAAGGTGGCCTTCACGCCTCCCTTGAAGATGAGCAGCTCACCCGCCCCGTTCCTTGTGTTCTGGGGGCCGTCGGCATCAGGGCTTCCCACAAGGATATCATCGTAACCATCATCGTTCACATCCGCGATCTGGACATTGTACCCGAACCTGTCATAGGACCCGGATCCCCATATGATCGGATGGGAGAGATCGAACACATTGAACTGGGACGAGGACCTTGCCCTTGATAGGTTCAGGATGACGAAGACGATACCGCATTCATATCTGCCGGCGGTGGAGTTCACCTGATATGGTGCTCCTGCCACAAGATCTGTCCATCCGTCGTTGTCTATATCCCCTAGGGTCATCGAATCTCCGATCTTGGAATTGAGGTCAGGATCGTCTATGATCGTCATTTCATTCCCAAGGGTGTACTTGCTGCCCTGACCCCACATTATCACGACATGATGCCATCCCGGGCTCGACAATATCAGATCGTCCTTCCCGTCTTGGTCAAGGTCATCGACCAGTACCGTGTCCCCCGTGTCATAGGTCGCCTCTGGCCATGGGACGGGGGACAGGTGTCCACCAATTATCAGGTAATCCTCGGTCCTGAGGAAACCGTAGGGGTCGCCGTTGGGGGAGAGACGCCCCGGATCATACAGGTCGATGACGGAAGGCCACCCCTCAGAACTCCCCCATAAGATGAACACCCTTCCGCATGACGGATGCAATGAGACCCCCAGAACGATATCGTCGATCCCATCGCTGTTCAGGTCTCCGACATCCATAGAGGACAGGAGTCTGGAGAATTCCTGTCCTCCTCTTATCAGTATGTCGGGTTCTACCTCGTCCAGGTCCATTGTCCCGTGGATACCGTTCTCTGACCCGAGCCATATGTAAACATATCCGACGTTATGGCTTCCTTCCTCGGGATTGCCGGGGGCTTCCGATGATGCGATCGCAATATCAGTCAGTCCGTCCATATCCATGTCCCCGGACCAGAGGAACGTTCCAAGCTTACCGCCGGGTCCTGGAAAGACCTGTCCTATGAGCCTTGCCGATGCCATCTTGACCGCAAGTCCTTCACCATCCAGTGAATAATCCCGTGTCAATGGAATATCGGATGGTCCAAAAAGGTGGTCTGCAACGATCGTTCCGATAGGGGAGGAGGTCATTAGGACCATTACTATGAGAGATACGGTGAGTGATACATTCCTCGAGATCGTTGACGACCTTTCCATGGTTCATGACCCCCTTTCGGACCTTGTGTCCCGGAGCAAGTTGGATTGTGATACTGGATATTTTAAATTCACTTACTTATGACCTGATTTCCTTTCCTTTTCTCTAGTACAATAGCTAGAACGATGAATATAACGGATGTCAATAGCAATCCCATTCCCGAGAACAGGAACAGGAGGATCTCACGTAGCAGGGAAACATGCATCCTGTAATCGACCCTGTACGTGAATGAGGTCAATGGCTCCCCCGGGATGAAAAGGAGCTCATAGTCCCCGTTCTTCTCGATGGTGATGTTCACCTTGCCTTCCTTACCACAGGCCAGGGATTGCGGCAAGGGTTCCTTGTAAAGAACGGGAGACCTGTATTCTCTCGCCTGTTCGAAAGTTAGCAGATAGAGGTTGATGTTCACCTCCGATCGGAATTCAAGTATGATGACATCGCCTTTGCTCAATCTGTTCATCCTGATCCCGACCGGATCGGTCCAGTTGACATCGATCTTGCCATCGACCTCATCAAAGATGAAAGGATATGCTGATGTGAAGATGGAGGTGAGGAAGAGCAAGATACCTGTTATTATCAGTGAGATATGAAAAGCGCTCTTCAAGAGGAAACCCCCGGTCTCCTGGTCTTTTCTGCCGGTCCGTCGCCATGTATTCGTCCCTTCCTTTCCGCACCCTGGATCGGGAGAGGTCGTTTGATGAGATGGAGCTTGTGGATCGACCTTTGAACGAGCTTGACCCTGGGCTTTCTGCCTTTGATGCCATACCATTCCTGGTCAGGGGAGCGTATGTATGACCTTATCCTGGAGCAGAACAGGCCAAGAGAGGGGACCAGTTCATTGGCAAGGGAGATCAGTTGGTCGATATCCCGGGAGAATTTCCTGTAAATGTCGTCATATGCTTCCTTACCCTTTGGTGCAAGATCGGATCTCTTGCCTACCAACTCGCTTATCTTCGTAATATACTGATCATAAGAATAGGTCCAGATCTGGTCATCTCCCGTGATCAAGGATCGCGGTAAACCGGCTTTGAGCGTGTTGATCTCGGGAGAGTTGGATGGAAGAAATCGTTTTCTTCCCATGTAACTGAGAAATGCCTGCATGATCGACCTTTCAAGCCTCCAATATCTTGATCTGTAATCGTTCACCCCTGAAAGGACCTTGAATAGTTCGACCTCCATCCCGGATAGGCCAATTTTTTTAAAAACACCCATCATCTGAAGGTGGGCGATCTCGGTGATCGGAGGATCCCTCTCCAACTTACGGATGACCGATATCGTCCTGTTCAGGTCTGAAAGGACATCTCGCAGGACCTTCTCTCTTTCAGGTGGACCATCTGCCATAAGGACCGTTATCGTTCTAACTTCTCATAGGTTATATATCCATCGGACACCGATGTAAAACGATGCTCCGACCTGCTCCTCGAGGATTTCTATCTCCTTTGAGTAGTGCCCTATATCATGTGGATAATGAATCCCTACGACCCCCATGCTTTACCATAATCAAGGGGTGAGTTGTGTTTTTTTGTGACATATCATCACCCACGTCCACTCCCATTAATACAGGAAAATGACCGGGGTATGGGATATTACATAAATAATAATATTTCAAGAAAATAGTATATTATACAAAAAATATACCATACTATGGCATACATAAATTCCAGTGGAAATTGTGGTGAGAGCGTTTATATAATCCATCGGGTCGCAAAGAAAACAATAAATATCTCTGTGGTTTACTGCGTTCTCCAAGGGATGCTTCAGCGTGGTGTAGAGGTCTCATTGAACGGATCGCGTTGCGGTGTTACCAAGGGGATCAGGTGAAAGAGTGGATAAGCTGGCCAATGATATTTTTGATATTCTGGAGCTCGGGGGCCGCATCTTCAAGAACCGGGAGGTGCTCCGGTACTCTTACATCCCCGACACGCTCCCGCACCGCGAGAGGGAGATCCAGAACATCGCACGTATCCTGATCACATCGCTTGCGGGACACACGCCTTCAAATATTATGATTTACGGTATGACGGGGACCGGTAAGACGGTCGTTTCGAAACTGCTGATGAAAGCACTCCAGGAAAAGTCTGAAATGATCAATAATTCCATACAGAAAATATTTTTCGATCTCGATTCCGAGTTCCTGGGCGATATCATTTCCAATGCTTTCTCCGCCCTTTTCAATGTTGTAGACTTCGACGAGATGTACGGGAAGGAACTTGCCAACATACTTCACAAACCTGTAAAATGTGTCTACATAAACTGCCAGCAGATGGACACACAGTACCGCGTCATGACCCAGATAGCTAACCGCCTTGCCCCTTTCAACGAGGATGACCGTCTTCCGGTATCGGGATTGCCCATAGATGAGGTGCACAGCAGGGTCCTGGATAAGTTCGATTCTTCGAACTCGCTGATACTCATAATCCTGGATGAGATCGACAGGCTCGTTTACAAATCGGGAGATGATATCCTCTATACGCTGACAAGGATAAACGAGGAACTTCAGAGGTCCAAGGTGTCCATCATTGGTATATCCAACAACCTCAATTTCCTTGATTATCTGGATTCAAGGGTACGTTCCTCACTGGGTGCTGAAGAACTGGTCTTCGATCCGTACAATGCGAATCAACTCAGGGACATACTTGATCACAGGTCCGAAGAGGCGTTCTATTCCGAGGCCATCGATCATGAGGTGATATCGCATTGTGCTGCCATCGCCGCTCAGGAGAACGGGGATGCAAGGAAGGCCCTTGACCTTCTCAGGGTTTCGGCCGAACTTGCCGAACGGGACCATTCGCCGCGGTTGTCGGAGATGTATGTGAAGCAGGCTCAGAAGAAAATAGAAACGGACAGGGTATCTCAGGTGGTCCGAACCCTCCCCCTCCAGACCAAACTTGTACTGTACTCGATACTTCAACAAAAGATTAGCGGACGGATGAAGACCACCACCAAGGAGGTGGTGGAAACATACTCTTTCTATGCATCGAAACTTGACCTGACCGTTCTTGGACGCAGGCAGGTCGTGAACCTCATGAACGAGCTGGACAAGCTGGGGCTCATACAGACCAAGGTCATATCCTTTGGCAGACATGGAAGGACCACCGTGGTCGAGGCGAACGTCCCGGGAGCGGATATCATCAACAATCTACACAATGGCCTGTTATCCAAGCTCAAAGGTATCAAACCCAGGATGCTCTATTCGACAACGTTCTGATGGATCATCTCCATACCGGTCCAAGGGCGGTCAAATGCTATTGATCATCACGGGACCAACGGCCTGCGGGAAGACGGCTGCGGCAGAACAGATATCCCGGAAAGTTCATGGTGAGATCGTATCGGCCGATTCGGGGACAAGGTACAGAAAGATGAGGATCGGGACAGGTCGATACACCATATCGGATGATGTACCATACCATATCATCGATGATCTTGATGTGGGAGACATCTCAAGTTCCTATGACTGGACGATAAAAGCAGGAAAAGCGGTGGAGGATATCACCTCCAGGGACAAGGTCCCTATTATTTGCGGAGGTTCGATGCACTTCATCGAGCTTTTCCTGTCCGGGATCATTTCTGCTCCCCCCCCGGACAATGACCTGAGGGATCATCTTATCAGAATGGAGATGGGGTCGGGTCCGTATGCGCTCTATCATTTCCTGGAATGTCTCAGCCCGGAGGATGCAGGAAGGGTGCATCCCCACGACCGTGGGAGGATAATGAGATACATCGAGAAGGCTATCGGACAGGACCTGATAGAAGAGGTTCCGGGATATCAGGGGGAATACCGGTTGTTCTTCATCGCTCCTAAACGTGATGTTCTGAACGATAGCATCCGGGAGAGGACAAAGAGGATGATGGACATGGGATGGTTTGAGGAGGTTAGAGGTCTTCTCTATGAAGGATACGGTCCCGATGCCCCCGGGTTCAGGTCCACGGGATACCGGCATGTGATATCCATGGTCAATGGGGATCTGACATATGAAGAGGGGGAAAGAAGGATCAACAGCGACACCGTTGGACTATCAAGGAAGCAGATGAAATGGAAAAGCAGGTTCCTTTCGGAATTGGTGGAGGAAGGGTCACCGTGCGGGTCCATGGTCTCCGGAAGGATCCTCGAAATGCTTCATGAGGAATAGAGACGATCGATCTGATCGCTGAACTGTTTCAGGATCACTGTACGGCGGACCTTCTGAGTGGGCGTAAGCTCACCCGTTTCCCATGTCCACTCCCTGGTTCCCAGAAGGATCTTCTTCGGTTGCTCGTGATGCGCAAAACTGGCCGTTTCGTTCTTTACGACCTCCTCGAAGAACTTGTTCACCGTGGGGTGCTTCACAAGGTCCTGATAACTCGTATAATGGATATTGTTTTGCTGAGCGTAATGCTCCAGCCTCATGAAGTCGGGCACTATTATCGCAGAGCAATGAGGTCTCTTGTCCCCGATGACCATTGCCTGCATGATAAATTCCGAACTAACAAGCTTGTCCTCTATTGGAGCAGGTGGAACATATTTTCCGTTGGATGTCTTGATGAGGTTCTTCTTTCTGTCGGTGATGGTCAGATATCCATCCCTGGATACGACACCTATGTCCCCTGTGGCGAACCATCCATCAACGAATGCCTCTTTCTCTGCATCCGGTCTGTTCCAGAAGCCTTTCATGATCCCCGGTCCCTTTACGAGGATCTCCCCATCCTCTGCGATCCTGTGTGATAGTTCCGGTATGAACTCTCCCACGGTACCGATCCTGCCCCTCCCGTTGCGATTGATCGAGATAAGGGGCCCCGCTTCGGTCATACCGTATGCTTCCAGTATCTCAAGGTTCATGGACTTGAAGAAATTGGCGGTGTCCTCTGAAAGTGGGGCGCTCGAGGAAACGAAGAACCTTACCTTGCCACCGAGCTTTGCTACGACCTTGTCGAACACTAGCTTCTTGGCCATCCGGAATTTCAAGGATGTCAAGGGGCCGGTCTTACCGTGGGAATACTTGTATCCGACGCCCAGAGACCACCGGTAAATATTGTAGGACAGGGCTCCCTTTGATCTTGCATTATCCTCCACCTTGACCTTGAACTTCTCGAATACCCTGGGGACGGCAGGGAAAACCGTCGGTTTCAATACAAGTGAGTCATCTGCAATTGTCTCGATGGACTGTGCATAGCCGACAGTGCCTCTAATCCTGATCAGGAGATAATTGATGATACGCTCGAACACATGCCCGATGGGTAGAAAGCTCATCTCAAGGTCTTTCTCGCCGATATCTATCATGTCGGCTATGTTCTCGACATTGGAGAGCAGGGAACCATGGGTGAGGACGACACCCTTTGGTACCCCTGTGGACCCCGAGGTATAGATCAGTGTGGCCACATCATCAAGGGTCACATGTTCTTTGTGCCCCTCAAGGACCTTCCTGTTGGCCCTGCCCAGGTCCAGGAACTCCATGAAGGTCATGGTGTCCTTTCTTTTGGTATACTCCTTTTCTATATCGAGGAGTATGACCTTCTCTATGGTCTTGAAATGACCTTTGTCCTTTGCATCGAGGAACTTCTGTACGTAATTCCCAGCAACGATCACGATCCTGGATCCGGAGTTGTCCAGATTGAACTCGATCTCGTTTATGAGAAGTTTTTCGGGATCGGGTGTGACATAGTTGGAGACATTGATGGCCCCTATCCTCTGGACAGCCAGGTCCACCATCATCCATTCATATCTGTTGTTCGTAACGAAAGCGACCCTGTCACCTTTCGCGATCCCCATGGAGAGCAAGGCTGCTGCACAATCAAGACTGCCCTGTCTCATATCCTTGAAGGTCATGAACCCCCAATCGCCGGTCTGAATCTTGAATTGGACCAGTTTCTTATCAGGGGATAGCTCGACACTCTTTTCGAACATGTCGTAGATGTTCCCGAAACCGGTCCTTTCAAGCTTCATCGACCTTTCATGTGTTACCGGGGTACCTGTCAAAGGGACCAACTCCAGAAACCGGAATGGAAGTAGAATTATCCATGTTTATAATCGTTGCTGAAGGGAGGAAAAATCTTATTAATGGATGAATAATGCAAATGTACATATATCGTTTAATGTCAATAATTTCATAATGATGTTATTATTACCAAGAATTATAGAAGACATGGAACATTTCTACAAAGAACATGGGGATATTATCATAAGTTATGTTTATTTAAACTTTTGCTTATGATGAATATTACGAACACATAATACAACAATAAGTGAACTTGATGGGCTCCCCTATCCCATTAACGTTATGTACTAATGGTAGCATCGTTTTTCCGATTGTTGTGAGTGATAGCGAGAAGGGAAAGGCTGTCTCGGATGAGGCATCCGTCTGGTATCTGGATACGTTCCTTGGTAACCTCGATATCAAGGATGATGCCTCAAGGAAACAGATATTCCTGCACATGCGTTCCATGGTTATGAAAGCATCATCGGGGACCATGTCGAGAAAGGAGCTGATCGACATTTTGGGAGACCCTGCCATCCTTGCAGGAGAGATATCTACCCCTTCGAATTGGGTCATCGATCTGGGAACCCCCATCTTTCCCAAAACGGAGATCGACCCATTCTTCTCCAGGGGAGGAAGGGTCATGCTGATCCTGATGTTCATTTTTGCACTGTCCTTATCGATGGGCATGTTCATCGTTCATCCCGATATCGGGTGGTCCTTCCCCGGCCTTTTACTGGTATTTATCGTGATATGGGCACTGGGACTTTCATTCCTCAACAGTTATCTTGGCTACCTTGGGACATCACACAGGCTTAAAAGGACCGGGTTGACCATAAGCTCCATCGGATACGGCGATGTTAGAAGAAATGCCATATTCTTCTTCCTGATATCATTTTTCGTGTCATTGATATCGGGAACGATATTCGTGTTGATCGACACATCATTGCTTTCGATATCACTTCCGATCTCGATCTCGACCATCGCGGCATCCGTGATAGCCTCAAGAATGATGATCATCGAGGGAGGAAAGGTCCTGAGGGGCACTTGATGACAAGGGAAAGGAAACGCGGGACCGTCCGTATAAGATCACAATATTCATGCAGATGACCATAATCAAAATATAAACCGGCAAACACTTCCCTGTATGCGGAGAACGTTCAATGCGAATGAAGACCGAAATGGAACACATCTTCCCTTTCCTTTTACTCTTGATATTGGTTTCTGCATCGGCCCCCTTCGTTATCGAAGGGGAACGGACACCACTGACCAATGGACTGGATAGGGACCTCCTATCAGTGACCCCGGTCCCCTCGGAGATCCGATCCCCTTACATGGAGAGGACAGTTGAGGTCAATTGGAGGTTATCATCCAGAATGGGAGGTAATTCCCTGTTACTGCTCGATTCAGCATCCATACCAGGCGATCAGGGAGAGAAGGAACAGTTCATGATCGTCGTATTGAGGTTGGAAGGCGAACTGTCGGATATAATTGCGGAATTCCGTAGACCGATAGCCCTCAATGCCGTAGCGGAACCCTATCTGGTTCCGGGAATAGTGGGATCTGGACCCGGAGAGCCGCATCCTTCATGGAAAGGAAGGATCGAAAGGGAGGTACTGCACGATCTCAAGGTCATCGATATGGGGGTCGAGCTTCACGATGAGGTCCATTACCGGGTATATTCCCTGAGGATCAATCCGGTGGATTTCTTCCCCGACGGATCGTGCATAGTATATGAGGAGGTCACTCTGAAATATACATACCATGAAGATACAATGCCCTGTGAGGGTCCGATGGACACACATACCAACAAGACGCTGGGTAACCTGAGCTATCTGGTGATAACACACAAGGACCTTGCTCCATCACTTGAAAAGCTCGTGAAATGGAAATCACAAAAAGGCGTCTTTGCAGGCATTGTCACCACGGAGATGATCTCCAGCAAGTATAAAGGAAAGGATATCCAGGCAAAGATGAGGAATTACATCATGGAAATGGAATCCCTGCATGACATTGATTACCTTCTGATCGTGGGCGATATCGAAATGGTCAGGACGAGGAATACCGTCAACCTGTACCCTTACACCCCTTACGGGGAACCATCCACGTTCGCTTCCGATTCCTATTTTGCATGTGTTGACGAGGGAACAACCTGGGACAATGACGGGGATAACTATTACTGCGAGGGGGGGGAACTCGATGATGCGCTGCCGAACATGGCCGTGGGAAGGATCGCCTCGAACGACAAGGAGGTGATATCGGACCTCGTGGACCACCTGATAGAGAGGGAGAGGAACTTCACATGGGAGGAGAAGATGGAGGATGCCGTATTCATAGCAGGTAACCCGGATCCAGTCCCGGGGTATCCTCCGGACACGATGGACCATTTCTGGGAGACCTACGGGAATGATGTTTTCTCGGGGAGGGAGACCATCTATTACGACGAAAGCGGTACACTTCCTTTCAGTCCCGCATCATTTCGGGAGACAATAGGTAACGGATATCAGGCGGCATGTTATTTCAGTCACGGTACTCAGACAGGGCTCCCCGGTCTGTTCGCGAACAATCAGGTGCCTTCTCTCTCGGACAAGGGCCCTGAAGGGTCTTTTTTCACAATGGCATGTCTTACCGGTTACTTCGACAGTTCGGGTACCGAATGTTTTGCCGAAGCGATGACAGAGACCAGGGACGGAGGCGTCATCGGTTACATAGGTTCGAGCAGGCTTGCAGAGGGTGACATAGATACTACATACAGCGGTGACGCACCCGGATTAGAGGAGGATTACTGGAGAGCTGTCAGGATGGCCGCAAGAGGTGAGATCGATCCGACCATAGGTGACATCTATCGTGAAGCCCAGGCACATTTCTCAGCGTCTTTCTATCCCTTTCCCACCGATTATTACGGTTACTCGGCCCAGAGGACGTTCCTTGAATACAACCTGTTCGGGGAGCCAGAAGCACCGCTGTACTTCCATCCACCGGAAAAGCTTCGATTGGAGTTCGATCTCACGGATGATAATTCCACATTGATCGCAAAGGTCACGAATTCGTCCGGTAATGGGGTGGAAGGTGCAACGGTGACCCTTTTCAGATATCTGGAACTGGGTATCTCCGGGATGACCAATTCGACCGGAGAGGTGATCATCGGGATACCCGCATCGAACGGCGGTATCGTCAATATCACGGCATACAGATCGGGCGACCTCCCGGTGAATGACACACTTGTCCTTCCCGATGCACTTGCACCGACTCCATTCTACATCCTCGATCCCGAAATACCGGACGGTTTTTTTGACACCTACAGAACGACACCGCTTGTTTGTCTTTTTGCGGACGAGGAGGTGATCGTCGAGTACATCATTAACGGGAACGAGCCCCTGACCCACCCTTCGGAGGTTTCTTTTCCTGCCGGGGAAGGGTTCAACCGGATCGAATTCAGGGTCACGGACATGATCGGACACATTTCGGAATGGATAATGTTCAATTTCACCGTGGATACGACACCGCCAGTGCTGAACATCACGACCGATCCTGTATCCCCGAATGGTCTGGAGGGCTGGTATACGACCCCCGTCCTGATAAATATCAGCTCCTCCGAGGAACTGGCGATCTCCTACTACCGCATCGATGATTCCGTCGAGCGGGTCTATGACGGGCCTTTCCTTCTGTATAACGGCATACATGATGTCATGATACGTTCCTATGATCTTGCCGGGAACGGTAATTCAACCACTGCAACGATCAGGATCGATACCACCACTCCCTATTCCACACTGGAAATGTCCCATGAACCCGATGGCGAGAATGATTATTACAGAACGCTCCCCGCGATGGTCCTTCATGCCTATGACCTCAACGGCGCTTCTCCCCAATACAGGTGGGACGAAGGACCATGGAAGGACTATCTATCACCGGTATATCCTCCGAAGGGAGCCCATAGATTCGAATATCGTGCTGTTGACAGAACAGGCAATATCGAGGACAGGGTCAATTTCCAATACATATCTTACGACCCCGATCCTCCGGTAATGCATTTCAACATCACACCTTCGAACCCGGACGGGGATAATGATCTCTACGTGACGAAACCGATGATCGAGCTATCTGTGGACATATCAGAGATCTCACCATTCCAGATACGATATTATCTGGGTCAGATGGACAGTGGATACAGCTTATCGGAGAACAGCCTCCCATATACCGGTCCGATCCTTGTATCGGAAGGAGAGTGGCGGTTGTACATGATGGCAAAGGATGAGGCCGGGAATCAACATATCCTGACCCCTGTCGATCTGAAGGTCGATCTGACAAGGCCGGACCTCATATGGAACATAACACCCACCGAACCCGACGGGGACAATACGTGGTATATTTCCACACCAGTATTGTCGATATCGAGAACGACGGAGATCGCATCGAGGTACATTGCCCTGGACAGTAATGATACCTGGATGGAGACGGAGGATGAAGTTCCCTTGCCACCTGGCGAACATACGGTCCTGATCAAGGCCGTTGACCTTGCGGGCAACATGGTCATATCGGGTCCTTTCTCTTACAAGTTCGATGACATGGACCCTGTAGCCTTTGTTGATCTTGAGAGGGTGACCTTCTTCGTCAATGAGGTCATCAACCTTTCTGCGGCTGCCTCGGAAGATGAGAACGGGCCTTTGATGTTCATGTTCTGCAACAGCGATGGGACATCGTCCCTCTGGGTGGATGAGTGCAACTGGACGTTCAGGTTCAACAGGACAGGTGACTATACGGTGAACGTCACCGTCAAGGACAGGTCCGGAAGGACCTCCAGTTCATCGGAGGTCGATGTAATGGTGGTCGAAAGACCTGTTCATCCTCAATACGATGATCTCATCATCGAGCCTCACGATCCGGGACCCTATGACGAACATGGGTGGAAAGATGAAGGAAACAATGAGGCAGATCTGATCTGGGGTTTGGTCCTGTTCATACTTTTTTTTATTATCGTCATATTCGCTGTCATCACCGGACGTCGAAGTTCGGTCCAGGAGATCGATTGGGAAGGGGATGATGACTGGATGGATGAGGATTGGGTAGATGTGGATATAGACGAGGAACCTGAGATGTAATATTTCTCAATGCAACAGCTATTTCTATCTCCTTTAGTTACCTCCATCCGTGAATGTCAAATGTTTCTCGGTGAAGCCCAGAAAAGCAGAGAAGGTAAGGCTTGCATTGATCGAAGCCGGGGCGCTTCTGCGCGATTTTGCCGTGATAAACGAGAAGGACCAGGTCCTGTTCCCTGTCAAGGAGGATATCGATGTCTCCATCCTGGATGGCGTCGGGGCAAGAATAAAGGTCATGGATCGGGACCTGGTAAAAAAGAAGACACTTCCCAGCTCTTACAAGGAGCTTCTGACACTTGACGCCGATCTGATGAACATCCTTCCATCCTCATTCGACCTGATAGGCGACATAGCGATCATGAGGCTCCCCGACGAACTCCTTCCATACAGGATGGAGATCGGGAATGCTCTCAGAATGTTCAACAGGAACATTCGGACGACAGCCCTTGATAGAGGGGTGATGGGAGAGTTCAGGATAAGGGAATTGGAGGTGCTATCCGGTGACGGTCATCTCGAGACAACCCACGTGGAGAACAATCTCCGTTTCAAACTGGACCCCTCCCTTGTATATTTCTCCCCAAGACTGGCTACCGAGAGGATGAGGATAGCCGGGATGGTAGGCGAAGAAAGGGTCCTTGACATGTTCGCCGGTGTCGGTCCCTTCTCCATAACGATCGCCAGCCTTGGAAAAGCGGTAGGTGTCGTCGGTATCGACCTGAACCCCGATAGTATACGTTATTTCAATGCGAACATTGTATTGAATTCCATGGAGGACAGGGTCGAAGCACATCTTGGGGATGCAAGGGACATCTCCCTGGTCCTTGGTCCCTTCGACCGTGTGATAATGAACCTACCACACCACTCGATGGAATTTTTAGATGTCGCCCTCGGATCCATGGAACAGGGTAACATCCATCTTTATCGGGTGCTGGAGCAGGGTCAGATAATGGGGGAGGTGGGCAGGATGATGACCATATCGGAAAAGGAGGGGAAGAGTATCCGGATAACCAATATGAGAGAGGTGCACAACTACTCTCCTAACAGGTCCATGGTGGTATTTGACATCAGTGTCCTCCCGTGATGCTTCTCTCCCAGATGCATTCATCCCCGAAAAATATCCTGGTAAGCCTGTGAAATGGTATCATCTTATCATCATCGATCTCGAGAAATGACCTCCCGATATGAGAGATACTGGCTCCCGATAGTACGCTTCTTTCCGCTGGAGCACCCCGATCGACATATTCCACACTTGTCCTTGCAAGATCGTCCTTTGACCATCTTTCCCGAAGAAGGATATCACGGGGGAGATAGTTACTCATCCATCGGTCCTTCTTCTTGAAGGTCTTTCTGTGTGATCAGGTTCTCTCGATCCATTCTCGAGCTTTTTCAGCCGGCTCTTTTGGGTCTTTTCATCGAGCCGTATCGGGCTCCAGAACCTGGCCCTGCAACTATCGCATCTGACAGCGTCTGCTTCGACAGCGGACAGACAATTGGGGCATACATAAGGTTCCACCAGCAGTATCTCCCCGCACTGCGGGCATTCCCTGTCCCGGGGATCGACAAGAGAACTGCAATTGGGACATTCGTACTCGCCGATCTTCAGTCGAGCATGGCAGTTGTAACATTCCTCATCATAAGGGTCCACTTCCGAACTGCACTCCGGACAGACGGTCCTTTTCTTGTAAAGGGCGGTCTCTATGTCCTTGTCGAATGGAACCATCTCCCTCTTTCCCCTGCGGGGTCTCTCGACCTCTACTGCTTCAACTTCCCTTCTCCTGCTGCTCATGATTATGTAGATCAGGACCACGATGACGATGAACATGAATATGCCAGCGGCCAGTATATAGGACCATGTGTCCATTTGACTTCACCCCCGTTAGGTGGGAGTGAGCACATATTGTAATTTAATTGTTTCGTAAACGGGTCTTTGGGATCCCGCTGTTGAAGGTACTTCACTGGGCCACCGCAAGGTTTAATATACCGCGGTCAAATTCAAGTCCTGGAGATGGTCATGGCCGCTGGCGAAAAGAGCGTTCTATCGGGTATCGGGACATCCCTGCACGATCTGAACATCTTTCTATTCGAGAAGAACAAAAAAGCCATGTACCTCGTGGCCTTGATCACCATCCCCGGATTGACCGGTCTCGTGTTCAAGATGGAAGCGGATGACAAGGCCGGAGAAGTACTGGGTAGCGATATGATCAAGGAGATCATAGCCAGGTTCGGAGGCGGAGGCGGTGGAAACACCTGGGATTTTGCAGATACGAAAGATTTTGAACAGATGAGGGGTGTCTCTTCCCTGGAAGACTATGTGACGGAAAGGACGACCAAAGAGATCACTATCAATGCCAACGATCAAAAGGTAATAGAGAAATTATCGATAACCCTCACGTGGCAGGATGAAACGGACCCGCCAGGGATAAGACTGAGAAGATATCAGAACCAGCCGGATACCTTTGCGGCAACGCTTGTCTGGCCGGACGGGAACAATACCTCTCTTGGTGAGACGGACACCGGCAGGATGAACTTCGATATATCATTCACACAGGAGCAGATGGAGGAGCTTTACGGATCGGGAGATTTCAGACTGAGGATCACCTGCACATCGGCTGGTGACTGGGAGTCCCGTCTCAGTGCTGGGATCCTGACAATGCCCGACACTGGTAATGATGTGTCCGTAAATATCGAAGAGGTTTACTGGGCACCTCCTGCTGAAGAAGAGTGACCCTCTCGATACGGATAATATTATTATATCCGGGCCCATCTTGGTCGCAAAACGACCATGCAGGGATAGCCAAGTGGTTAACGGCGCCGGACTTAAGATCCGGTCCTTAGTGGTACGTCGGTTCGAATCCGGCTCCCTGCATCCATCCTGTTCGTGTTATTTTATAATTCATTGACAAACAGGATCAGGGATGTCTTTTCCGGATTCGAACATTGTTCTTGAAACATACTCGTCTCAAGGTAAGTGAAATCGCTTACGATTTTACGGAATCCTGGGATTATCGTGTGCCCGTATCACGGACTTTACAGCGGTGCTTGATCCCGAAGGATATTCTCATACCTGTTCCCCTTTTCCCTTACATCAAGAGTTAGAAGATCGTATCATTAGGATCATCGATCTATTGTTTTTTGACTCGTATCCCTGATCCTTCGAACTTTGTGATCAGGTCCTGGATCACACTATTGTACATATTCTCCGCTTTGGATGCGCCGACCAAACCGCCGGATATGCCACTGGATCTTTTTTTAATGTTCACAACACTATCATTTTTCTTAGTATGAACATCAAACTCTATCTTGTAGTAGTCAGCAAATCCTCCGAAGAACATCCTCATCATCTTACTACCTTTTTCGGCAACACCGTTATTGCCATCATAATCGACCTTGAATCCTTTCTCCTTGAACGACTCCTCCACGATGTTCTTTGCTTTTTCAGAATCACAATTTACGCAGATACCTGTTTCCTTCATTTTCTTCCCCCTGCATGTATTATCGTCAACCTCTCTTCAAGGGTTGTATCGATCAATACATTACACTGTACAGTAATTGGTTATAGATTAATTTTACTCAATTTAGAGGATTTTCTGGGGGTAGCTGTTGTGAACATGCAGGAGGTACACCTTCGGACAATATCATTGAAATGTTAAAGAGAGATGATAATTTTGCAATATGAATTTATACCTAATGAGATATAATATTAGATTTTAATCCATTAAACTAGTAATAGAATATGTACAATAATATATAAACGTATTAATTTTATCATGTTCTTTCATTAGTATGGTATCAATGCATTAATATTTTGTATATTGTTATATAACAAATAAATAATAATAATGATCTTCTATTGTTCTTTAATTAATTGGTGTATTTGAACACCATCTCTCCGACCTTGACACCCAGATATTCAGCTACAACCTCGCATTTGGTCACCAGCAGAAAGAAAACACCTCCTGCCTCGCTGAGCGATTCGAAGTTCCCCTGCCCCTTGGAGAGGAATATATCCGCATCGGGGAAAAGACACAGCTGCTCCGGTCTTATCCAGCCTTCGTCTGGCAGCTCCACCAGTTCGATATATCCATCGGTCATCCCTGCCTGTCTGGCATCCTCTTTTGTGACATCGTTCAGGAGCGGTATCCGTTTGACAACGGCCTTGAACCTGATAGAGGGATAGTATCTATGAATGGTCCTCATCAAAAGATGATCGAAGACCACCTCACCGGAATTGTCAAGGAACATCACAACCTCGCGGGCGGACATAAGCTTTTCTCGGAACAGGTGATGATCGTTGATCCTGAAACCGTTCTTCCTTGCCATACCGAGTACCTCTTCAAGGTTCAGCATGTTCTTCGCACCGTAATCTATCACGTTCCCCGCCATGGAAACAAGTATGGCATCAAAGATCGGGTCTTTCGCCGAAAGGACCTCTCTCTCGATCTCCCCCACCATTTCAAGCGCTTTTCTTGTCGATATCTCCTTCAACATCCGGTAAGGGTCCACCGACACTCCGAGATCCAACATCCTTTTATGCATGATCAATGAGACATCGACAGGCGCCTGATCATATCTCATAGATGAAAAAAGAGAGAGCATCTCTCTTACGATCTCCTCGTTCTGTTCCATGGAAAGGTGGGACCCTTCGAGCTCATTGGTATACTGTTTGACAAAACATGGCATGCACCGAAGGTCCATATACACCTGTCCACCCCTGGTCGGTTATTCAGACCATGAACATAAAACTTACTCTGGGGCAGGGATAGGAAAGATATATAATCAGTCCCTACACTCCACTCGAACAGAACCCGAAGGGGGACCGAAAATGGAAATGTCCAGACACGTTCTGACCCTCCTGATCGCATTGATGATGAGCTCAGTTCCCATGATCATGCTATTGAACGGGCCTGCAAGGAGCATTTCGGAAGAGGAGGAGGCTCCGGGAAGGGCCATCCCGTGGAACCAGGTCATACCCGGAACAGAGATAAAACTGGACCCCGGGAAGAATTCGAACACTTCATATTATTATCCTGTCCCTATCGGTGCGACCGTTGTATCCGCGAACATGAGCTATTCGAACATACCATATACTGCTGGAAGTACAAGATACTCCGCTGATGCATGGTTGAACATAGGAGCGGAGACCAAGGAGTACGTGTACGGAAATTCCGGGGAAGAAATGTTCGGAACATGGGGTTTTCAGAACAGGACGCGGACCCTGGAATCCTTCATTGAAGGAACAGTGACAGCAAGTACAAAGTTGAACGGTCGGTTCGTTCTTCCGAAGAACGCTACTTTGACATCAGCCTCCTTTAACATCACAGGTTTCCAGCGCAGTGCAGAATGGAAGGACTATTATCTGACCGGGGATACAGCCGGGGACATGGTCGGTTACAGTGTCAAGGACCTTGACGGGACATATGTTGGCATGGGGGATCCAGGTTACTCCACGAGTTCCGGCAGGGTATTCCTCATCTACGGGGACAGTACAGGTATTATCTACACGATACTGGTAACCAGCTCGGTGAGGTTCGACGAATTCGGTTACTCACTTTCGGACCAGATCGCCATTACCGGAGAAAAAATACCTAAGTTCGCCGTTGGTGCACCAGGACATGATTCGAACCGGGGATCAGTGGAGCTAATGGATATTGGTACAGGGTACATTTCTTTCCAGACGCTGGAAGGAAACCGGAGCGGGGACCGGTTCGGAGAAGCCCTGGCCGTTGGCGATCTTGATGGTGATGGTGATGATGAACTCCTCGTTGGAGCACCGGGTGCCAACTCCGGGACCGGTTCAGTCCATATCTACCATCAGGTACAGGGCCCGGATGATCTTGTATACCAGCTGGAACTGCTGACCGTGATAAACGGATCAAAATCAGATAATTCCTTCGGTAAAACCCTTTCCGCAGGTGACATGAACAATGATAAAAAGGATGATATGGCCGTGGCCTCGGACCAGGATGTGTTCGTCTTCCACGGTGGTTCACCTCTGGACACATCCTATGATTCCAATTTCGACCCTCTGGCATCTTTCCCCTCAAGCACCATACGGGCGGTCAGTTTCATCGGACAGCTATCCGGACCCCAAGGAGATTCTCTGGCCATCGGTCTCCCCGATCCCAGCAGAGGATCGGTATTGATACATCACGGAGGCGTGTCCTATGATACAAGCGCGGATGTGACCTTCACCGCCCCCAACGGAGTTTCCAATTTCGGACAGGATATGGATATCGGATATGATATCAATGGAGATTCGATCCCGGAGATCGCCATCGGTGCACCTGGAAGTGGCACGAACCGTGGATACGTTGGCCTATATTCGATGTCTTCTTCATCACCTCTCTGGTCCAAGACTTCGACGACGTCGGGGGATAATTACGGTTACTCGGTAGCTTTCGGGACCGACCTTCGAAAGGACGGTTTCGGGGACCTTGTGGTAGGTGCTCCCAAGGCCTCCAATCTCGGTTGGACATGGGTCCATGAACGGTTCCCGATAACCGAGATACCTCCCAATTCACCAGTTGTATACATAAACGGGGAGGAGGTCTGGACATATGACCAGGACCATCTATACGAAGGCGAGGTGATAACAACAGTTGACCTTTCCTCATATATCAATTCCCAGATCCAGAAGAAGATACCATCCCTCAACACGCCGTATGATGGTTTTATTTACATAGATATCGAGGTAGGTATGGTGAGCATTAGCAGCCTGGAAGGGTCCAATCAATTCAGGATCGATAATTTCAAGATGGTCTATGATATGGAAAGGTCCACAGGAGAGATAGCCCAGGCCTTCAATAACTATCTGTCAAGAACCGATGCGAACATTGACAATGACCTTGGTATCATAAAGGTCCCCATCGCATACGGGGGATCGTCGGAAGGGGGTATAAGGATAGATGACATCGATGTCACTGTTGACCTTGTTCCGGAGATCGAGGGTATTCCCGGGATCATTCATGTCGACGAGGATTCTCATGTTATGGAATTGATCGATGCATACCTGCTCTTCCAGGACGACCTCACTGAAGACAGCGATCTGGTCTATCAGGTCAGCTCAACAGGCGTTAATCGGACGATGTTCAAAACTTACATCAACAATGGTCGCTACATTGCCATAGATCTTCAAAATGGGACCGATAGTACGAACTGGACAGGGGAGATATCGATAATCGTTACCGCCACCGATATCAGTGGAGGTAGGTCCAGGAACCTCGGGATCGACCTGAACGTCGATCCTGTGAACGATCCTCCAGCGATCACAAGCCTTCCCGATATTCAGATCCTCCAGGGGGCAAAATTACAGTATCTGCCTCATGCCGTAGATGTCGAGAATGACGATATCCTTTACAGTCTGGTGAATGCACCGGAAAATATGACCATCGATGAGCTGGGAACCGTTATATTCCAGCCGAACGGATGGCAGGTCGGTAACTTGGAATGGACATTGGTCCTGGGTGACGGAATGGACCAGAGGTCCTATGTCTTCATGTTGACGGTCCAAAATATCAATGATGCCCCGATCTTTTCGACCCTCGCGCCGATCGGTGCGGAGGTTCTCATGGGAGAGACGTTCTCCTTCCAGTTCAATGCTTACGACCTTGATCCAATGGATCTCGTTCAATATTCCCTGCCTGAAGGTCCGACAGGGTCTTCGATCGCTTTCGAACTTGGTTATCTCACATGGACCCCGCAGCTCTATCTGGAGGAACCGCAGAAGTTCAGGGTCAGGGCCACTGATATGGATGGGGCCTTTTCAGAGATCATTTTCTTTGTCAACATTACCTTCCTGGATATTCCACCAACGATAACATCGGATCCCAATACGGAGCTATTCGATTACGTGGAATGGTACTACAACATATGGATAACGGAACCCGATGATGACATATACTTCGTTGAACTGGATAATGGACCTCCCGGGATGTATTACGATGACCTTTCCGAGAATTTATTATGGACCCCTAACGGCTCCCAATTGGGGTATCATATGGTATCGATAAAGGTCTCCTCCACCCATTACAAGGTTTACCAGAACTTCTCCGTCCATGTATCCAGAGCTCCAAGGGTCTGGGACTTCAGAATGGACACCTCCAAAGATGGACAGAAGATCAAAGGGGACCTCGTCATAGGCGGGACGGTTTCCGTCAGCCCGAGCCCGTTAAAGGGGATATATGTAATGGTCGGTGACACCGAGAACTTCATACCTCTGGAAGGAGAGAGCTGGACCTACAAGATAGATACGAAGGAATACCCCGATGGAGAGCTTGTCATAACCGTAAAAGCATTCGATGGTTTCGAGAATTCGACAGCTAAGACCATTACGATACTCGTGGCCAATGACGAGGAAAAGACGAGCCCTCTCCTCATTGCAATGATACTTGTTGCAGTGGTACTCGTGGTCCTTGCCCTGGCACTTGCTGTCGTCCTGATCATGAGGAAAAAGAAACAGCAGGAGGAGGAAGAGGAGAAGAAGAAAAAGCTCGAGGAGATCCAGAGGTCCAAACAGGATGTGGAGCTGTTCATCGAATCATCAGATAAGGTCAAGGGGGACACATCCGTCTTTGACCAGGTGGAGGAGAAACCGATAGACGAGAGAAGGTTGGAGGCCATTGATGATATATTCTCACCCATGGCCCCCGGTCAGATAGCGGACCTGGATTCGATCTCCGAGAATGACATTCCTGAGGATATACTGCAGAAAGCAGCTGTCCAGGAAACGATCGTCCAGCAAGACCCTCCGACATCGCCGGAATGATGCACTTTGGATCGAGGGGGCACTTCCATAAGAACGACGGTTAACTAGTGAAAAAAATCCATTTTCCAAAAAAAATGATTTTGTCCCTGATGACCGATGGACCAGCACCGGTTTCCCGGGGATAAAGTATTTAATCGTAAAACTGAATGACCACATGCAAAGTATGGGAATTTTAACTGTTTTGGAGGGATATTATGGGTTGGCTCAATAGAAAGAAAGATACGGATGAGGAAAACCCACAGGATGATGTCAACATCGGCAGGACATACATAGACCTGGGAGTGCTCAAGGGAAGGGACCCGAGTCCCTCGAACACCGGGGGACCGTTCGTCAAGTTCGCCGATATCGAAGGATACAGACAGGTACCGGAACTTTCGAACCTCGTTTACGAGGGCAACATCCTTGTACTTGACTTCACTCCGATCGCCAATGATGATCTCGAGCTTAAAAGGACCATCACCGAACTGAAGAGGGTCGTTGAGGATATCAACGGTGATATCGCCGGTGTAGGACAGAACATGCTCATGGTCACACCGAAAGGTATCGGTATCGACAAGAAGAAGATGAAGAGGATAGAAAGGAAGAAGTTCTAGATCACAGGGTATGTCCATATGGGTAACTACCAGGTGATGTGTCCTGCCTGCCTAGAAGGTGTGTTGAACATATCCACTGAACAGATGATGGTCCCTTATTTTGGTGAGATGGTCATCTCAACCATTATCTGTCCCCGTTGTGGGTTCAGGTCATCGGACATCATTCCTGTTGAAACAAGGAAACCCAAGAGGTATTCCGTTGTCCTTGGTCCTCCCGAACGATTGGACCTCAGGGTCGTGAGATCGGGTACATCCACCGTCCGGGTCCCGGAGATCGGGGCCAGGATCGATCCTGGAAGGATATCTGAAGGCTATGTCACGAATGTCGAAGGTATATTGAGAAGGATCCGGGACATCCTGATCCAAATGAGAGATGATATGGACCGTCATCCGGATACACCGGACATCGAGGAAAAGAGGGCAAAGGCATCGGAGCTCCTCATGCTCCTCGACGGTCTTATGGATGGTTCTTTACCCGAAGGCAAGCAGATAACCCTGGTGATCGAGGACCCGATGGGTAATAGTGCAATAATCTCCCCCGAAGAAGGTATGGTCACCGAAGAGATACTGACCGAGGAGGAAATAGCACAACTACTTGGACCCATGTCCGGGATGGACCCGGTCACCTCTCTCTAGCTCCTTCTTCTATCCGGTCCCCAGATCATCTTGTGCATCTGGAGCATAAGCCTTGCACATTTGGGAAGTTCATTGGAAAGTACCATTTCCAGGATGAGCCCTGCGATCTTCTCGGTATCCTGGTTCCCCTCGGGTGTGAAGATAATATTGCATACGGGACCGAATTCTCTTATGATGCCGGCAGCGTATCGGATATCAGGCTCGTCCTTCACTATGAACTTCAGCTGGTCCCACGGTCGCAGCATCGCAATGTTCGATCCGAAGATCCTCTCCTGCATACCCGAAGATGGGGTCTTGGCGTCCATTGATATGAGGACATGCTCCCCATTTTCGATCAAGGCCCCTATGTCAAGCGATCCGTTGGTCTCGATATCCACCAAAATGTTCCTGGATATCAAGCACTTGACGAGTTCGACGCAACCCTCCTGCATCAGAGGTTCGCCTCCCGTGAGACATACCATTCCCACGTGATATCTTTCAACCTCGGTAAGTATATCATGCATGGACATCCGTATGCCTGAAGAGGGGTCAAGAGCATATTCCGTATCACACCATCTGCATCTGAGATTGCAGCCTGCAAGTCTAACGAATACCGTCGGGATGCCTGTATGGACCCCTTCACCCTGGAAAGATACGAATATCTCGTTCACCATCAGTTCCATCTTCACACCTTTTCATATTTCACAGGGTCTTTTAACCCAAGCTCTTTGAAACCCCGAAGTCTGAACAGACAAGAATCGCATCTTCCGCAGGCTTTCTCACCACCCTGGTAGCAGGACCAGGTAAGGGAGAGGTCGAGACCAAGATCGATACCTTTCTGGATTATCATGCTCTTTTTAAGGTCCAGGAGAGGTGCCAACACCTTGATGGACCCTCCCTGGACCCCTTTTCTGGTCGCAAGATCGAGTGTGCTCTGAAAAGACCTCAAGAACTCGGGCCTGCAGTCAGGATATCCGGAATAATCCATGGCCGTTGCCCCTATGAAAACCGCATCCGCATCCAGGACCTCTGCCCATCCGGAAGCTATGGACAAGAATATCAGGTTCCTTGCCGGAACATAGGTGTCGGGAATACCCTCTGTCGACCCCACATCCCTGTCGAGTGGGATCTCACCATCCCCGAGCAATGCACTACCCGTGAACATCCCTTCAGGGAGCTCTATCACCCGGTGCTCCTTCACTTTGAGGGATACAGCGATATTCCTTGCGGACATGACCTCACGATCATGTATCTGGCCGTATCTGATGGTGAGCGCATAACATTCATATCCCATCGATCCCGCAATGGCCATGGTTGTGCTCGAATCTATTCCTCCCGAAAGCAGCACGACGGCCTTCAAGATATCACTCCCGTACCATTCTTGTGGACCAGGCACCCTGACCCTGGCCTTCATCCACACCCAGGGAGACCTCCAACACGCCTTGAGGTATTTTCGCTGTCTCCAGGAACCTTCCGAGCAGATGGTTCGATAGTTCTTCCACGGTGGTGGTGGTAATGGGAACCTTGACGATATCACAAACAGGGAAAACATATCTTTTCCCCTGCATGTCAACGGTGACACTCCCTTCCGCTTCATTCTCCAATATCAGGATCTCCGGGTTCCGTGTGGGAAGGATGATACGATGGTCAAGCCCATCTGCGATGGACCTCAGGGCTTTCTTCATGTCTCCGAAATCAGCAAGCATATGGTTCTCATCAAGTTCTCCTGTCACTTTCAGATGGATGGCATAGGAATGTCCGTGGAGACGTGAGCATTTGTCATGCCTCAGGAGCATATGGCATGAGGAGAAACGAATGTTCGACCTCCAACCGTCTATCTGCAGTTGATGATGCATGGTCCTCTCGAATGGTATGGTGTATTATTAATGTTCACTACCATCTGAACATTGGTCCCTCTTCAGAAAAGCCCTTCTGATCGGAACCGCCAGAAATAGAAGTGATAGGGGTGCCAGTAGAAGTGGGGACGGGGTAGGGAGGCTGGAAAACTGCTGTTGTGTCCCTGGTAGATTTCCATCGGTCAGCGGTCTGTCCGTATAGACCTTGATCGATCCGTGCCTCTCGAAACTGTTGCTTATGGTGCTGGGGCTCGGATCAACGACCACACCGGACGGTGCAGATGAACTGAAATAATTGTAGTAGTAGTCAAGATTGTAGACATCCTCTCCGTTCACGTTCATGTATGTTCCATCATCGACCCAATCGGTGAACCTGTACGGGTCCCGGAACAGGAACTCGTGGTTGACAGGGTCTATGTTCGCTATAACGAAATCGTCGCTATCCTTGAGCGGTATGAGAACGCTGAACCAACCGTGGCCTCCCCATTTCTGGGTAGGGTCCTCATTGGTAGGGCTCGGGTCATAAAGATAACCGATCTCCAACCAGGCAGGTATGCCGACAGCCCTGCATAGAGATGCCATCAGCAACGATTGATCGTCGCAGTCACCGTACCAATCGGAGAGACACCCCGTTGCCCATTTGGGATAATCACCGTAGACCAATCTGTCCCTCTGTCTCTCTTCGGGAGAAGTATAGTTGAAATGGTCCTCCATCCATTCAAAAATCGCCTTTACTTTCCCAAGGACGGTCGGTTCATCGCTGGTCAATTGTTCCGCGGTTCTTTTGATCACAGGGTCAAGAGGCTCGTATCTGTAATGCTCGATCGTTCCGTCATCGTCCTTGACGGCCCAAGCGTTCACACAGTATCGGTCAACATATTCAACGGGTATCTCCTGAAGAGTGCCCGAATCTTCTTCGTCTATGTCCCATTGGTATGCGTGGAGGGTCATGTCGATGGTGACCTCATACCTGAATTCTCCTCTGATATTGTTGATGACCCATCCGGAAATGACGTTCTTTTCGGTGTTCCAATCATTGATCGCCATATTACTGGACGGGGTGAACTGAACGTTCTGTACATCCTGTATCAAATAATCCCTTGTCTTCCCCGGACCGGGGTCGAAGGGAATATCGAATGGGGTTGCTACATGGATCTCTATTTCGGTCGCTCTACCGCCGGAAACCACGACATCATATGCCAACGTAACGCTTACGTTCGTCCATTCCGGGAAGGGCAAAAATGGCTTCATGAGGTTCTTCAATGAATTGATACCGGTCGTCTCCCTGATGTCATGAAAAGGAAAACCGGGTGCAAAAAGAAGAATTACCACGATAATGATGACGAATACCCTGACCGCCCATATCATCCCTTTCTTTGCTTTCGGGTCCATACCATTACTTCCCGGCTTTTTTTTCCGCTTTCCTTTGTCAGGAACCTTCCTATCGGGTTCCTCGATGGCATCAGGGGTCTCCTCTTCTTCCTCATCATCGTCTATGATGTCATCCTCCTCTTCCCAAAGGTCCCAATCCTCTTCGGTTACCGTATTGTCGATCCCTTTGGTATTCTTCGAGGTCATTAATGGAACCACCTGGCTTACATCGGATTACTACCTTTGCCTGTATTAAGCTTTATGGACCGATTTCCATGACAGGACCTCAAAGAGCTATCTTGAAAGTGAACTCCCTGTCCGCATCGTTGCCCCAGGAATCCCACGCTCTGTAAACGATCTTCATGTCAAGCTCATTCAATGCTGACCCGTTGTTCCAAGACAGTGTTCCGTTCCTCACTTCCTTCATCTCCAAAAGAACGGTCCAAAGATCATCATCCCATGCTTTCGGGTCCGTCTGGAGCCATGTTTCGTCTATACTGTCCTCGAGGTCTTCTTTCGGTTCGAACAGGATGTCCTTTTCAACATATATCCCAACGGATGCAGGGTCCTGTATCAAAACGTCTGATCCATCCAATTTGTAATAGACCTCTATATCGCTGTGGACCTTGTTGTTGTCCGTGAGGACCGAATATATCAGGACCTGGTCGATATCATCTAGCTCCACGCTCGGTGTATAGGAATCGGTGACCTCATTGTTGATATAGAGCGCTCCCAGAAAATAGGTGAAGTTGCGTCCCTCAACGGTCTTGAGCTCCATCACGGGCTCCTGTATCTGCGGATCCGAGAAGTCGCTTATCGGAGGGTTCATGGAAAGCATCCAAATGACGAACCATGCAAGCAGGTACATGAAACCGTTCTCGAGCCATTTCTTCCATTCCAGGGTCCTTACATTGATCCCGAACCTGTGAAATAGATATATCACAAGGACAGCGAATGCAACCGGTGATACCACAGGAATAATGAAATGCAAACCCGTATCCAGAGCATAGAAAAGTCTCATAAGTCCGAACGAGACTATCCCTGCGACCACCGCAACCCCAAGAGAGATGTAGATCATCTTTGCAGATTTGTTCTCGGTCTGCAGGAATTCGGTCTCATTGAATTCCGTTGGTTTGAAGGATGGTCTCTTCTCCTTCTCGGCCTCCGGCTCTTCCTCGTGGACTATCCTTCTCCTTGCCAACGATCTGCACCTGCCCTGATTAAGGCCAACCGGTCTTTGGATAAAACCTTTTCCTAATCTAATTGCCGCCCTCGATGATGTTTTTGAGGATATTGGAGATCCTTCTGTCCAACCTGCCCCCGAATCCATCTACGGCGATATATCTAGTTCGACCCTCACCCCTGATCTTTATCACATGGATCGGATATCTAACGGTATCCTGTTCTATGATATCTATCTGGCGAGATAATCTCTCGATCACGGTCCGTGCATCATTAACCGTTATCCTCGGGGTCAGTATCCTCTCACCTTTACATATCACGAAAGCTGGTTCAAATCCATGGTCCCTCACCCAAGGTCTTGAAGGGATCTTGATATTGTCCCCTATCGAAAAAAGGTCAAGGTTACCTTCTATTCGGACCCTCCTTACAAGTCCTTTTTTCTCGAGAGATGACAGAGACCTTTTAACCCGAGCAACGTCTATGCCGGAAGCTTTGGATATCCATGACGGCTCTTTCGGTGATGTGGTCAATACTGCGAAAACGTCCATCTCCAGATCGGTCATCCTGAGGAGGCATGGCAGGCCCTCGCTCCTCCTGAGCCCGGTCCTACCCTGTTCCACGATCTCTCCCGTAATGGAATCAATGAACACATCGGATTCCCTGTCGGACCTTCTCAATCCTCCTCTGTAACCTACAAGAAATCGATAAAGCAATATGTTATAGGGTATGATATCATCAATGGATTCCTTTGGCCCCCTGAAGATACTTCTTTTCAGGTTCCTTTTCCCGATATCCAGTGCTTGGTTTGTCTCTATTCTTGGGGATACCGCCGCCACTTCCTCCCCCCTTTTCAGGACCTTCCTTTTCAGGACCCTGTTCTTCACATCAGTGTGTTCCATATGGGGAGGCTTTTCCTTGATGACCCTGAGCTTTGGTATCCTGCGTGATGCTGTCATTTTCTTTCTCTGAGATTCGAGCTCATCCCTGAAGGAATCCATCTCGTTCTGGAGAATTTCCTCAAGCCTTTTCAGGCGTTCTCGGTTCTCAAGCTTTTCCTCATCGAGTTTGTTCATCAATTTTGAAAAGAGGGTGTCACTGAATTCTGCGGGAGAGCCTTCGATCGGCCCGTTTTCTATCTCACTCTTCAGGTCTTCCACTTCCTGGATGAACTGCTCGACCTTTCCCTGTTGCTGCTCCTCATCTTCCCAAACAACCACGAGTTTCCTATCCTTCTTGATACCTTTTTCAGCAACTTGCATTTCTCTCAAAGGTTCTGCGGGGGTATCCACACCTATCTCCGATTCGAGCTCCTTGATCCTCTGAAGAAGTCTATTGTTCTCCTCTCTGGCCCTTGTCGACTCATGCATCACCTGTTTTAACAGGTCGATATTGACATTATCCCCGCTGCTTTCGTTAAGGATACCCTTTCCTGATTCCAGCAACCTGTTCAGCAGTTCTGTATCGTTGCCATCCGTTGGAAGTCCCATGACGTTGCACATCCATCTGAGCTCTTCATCCCTCAATGAGCCGTTTTGGACGATCTTGGTGGGCATGAGGCCTTCCTTTCGGTCCCTCATGCTCGGCCCCGGTCCTTTTTCGACCCCATCCTTGACGGAAAAGATCCCTTGAAGCATTCCTTCCCGGTCTTCACCATCCCATCTGATCACCAGAAGATGCTTCCCCTCGAATACCCTGTCATGCAGTGCTTTCAACATACCCCTGATCTTTTCCTTGGGGTGTTCCTTGAACATGTTCTCGACATGATCGATAACCACGACCCATGAGCTTGTTTCTCCGATGGTGTTCTCTATAGCGGAAAGAGCCATCTCCGGACCGTTTGGGTCCCGGATCGGACATGAATCGGTTTCCGAGAACCAGCGGTCCACCCTCTTGGGTCCTGATGGAACACTTAACCTTGATGGATCATCGGCAGATAGTAGCATGAACCCGGTTGCACCTTCAACGTTCCCCAAAAACATTTCCAGGTCCTCTTTCGACCTGTCCCTGAGAATGATCGTCGAACCCCAAGGAAGGTCCGGTACAGGACCTTCGGGTATGATATCCAGATCTTCCGGGACATCTGCGATCACCTCCGAAACAGGAGAAACAGATACAGAAGGATCTTCATCTATCTCTTCGATTTCGCCTATGTCATCGATAGAACGTGGGACCGGGGTAGGATCAAGGACGGATGGCATATTCCTGGGAATATAAGTTCCCGTGAGAGGGATCGGTCTCTTCATTCTGCCTTTCTTCTCCTGAAATGCTTTTGGCATTGCGGAACTCCCTGCATGATGGGATAATCGTGGTCTCAATCTAACAAGGAAAGACCTCTGCTGTGTCTTCTGGTCAGCGACGATAGCGGTCCCGACGGGTATACCCCTGATGAAATCCGAAACAGCGAACTCCTGGGGGAGTTTTGCCGGGACCCTCCTCCTCAAGGCCGACATGTCGTCCTCCAGGGCGAGGTTGTGGCCAAGAAGAATGTCCACCTGTGAAAGGATCTCATCGGATGTTGAGGCGGGTCTCTGGGTTGCAAGGATCATGGCGCATCCCGGTCTCCTGCCCTGTTTGGCATATTCTATCAGAGCTTCCGAAGCAGGTGTCTGTTTGTTGTGTGGAAGGATGATATGTGCTTCATCTATCAGGAGCCATGTCAGTGGGATCATTTCGGGGTCCGTCTCATCGAAACCGTGATGTTCCTCTTTCCTTGCCGATCTGATCCTTCCCTCGAGAACCTTTCGGGCGATGATCCCGGTGATGAGGCTTCGTTTTGAATCTCCCAGGTTCGTATCGCTGACATCAAGAACGGTCACCCTGTTCGGTGATGTGAGTTCTCTGAGTGGTGTGCCTTCGATGCTGAATATTCCCCAGCCCGCGGCAGCGGTGAACCTGGCGATCACCGATCTCCTGGTCTGCGGGTTGTATCCCCCTGTCTTGCTGATGATCGTCGATGAGAATTCCATACATCGGATGATATCCCCTATAGAGAAAAGTTGGGGTCTGGATGGAATATCGATCATTGCTTCATCTATCAGGGCCTTGTATCCCGATCTCACCTGATCTATGGCGGTCCCGACAAGAAGTCCCTGGGTCTTGAACCTGTCCATGTCAAAGACCTGACACCAATCCTCTGCCGTCATCTCACTGACCCCTATGGTATAGGGTCCATCACAATTGGCGGGCAGCATGCCGATGTCGTTTCCGGGCGCAAGGACCTTTACCTCAGGGAACGAGGTAGGGTTCAAACCCCATTTCTCAAGTGCTTTTCTCTCGGACCTGGAAGTGTTCTCCGTCTTCAGGGACCAGAAGATACCGATAGGGTCGACGAGTATGACACCGACACCTATGGCTGACCTGATGAGCTCTTCTGCAAAGATACCAAGGGTATAGGATTTTCCGCTTCCTCTCTTACCGCAGATGAACATGATGTGCGGGAAGGCTGCATCAATGTAAACCTCCCTTCCGAAAAGGTTATCACCGGTTTCCTGCAACTCCCCAACAGCACCGATCTGAAGCAATCCCTTCCTTCTCCATTTCTTGTGAGCGGAGCTGCTTCTTCCCAGGACGACATAACCGCTCTTTTCATCAATAAGGGGCCTCAGAGAGGATTCTACGACTATCCCTTCCCGGGGATCTAACCCGATATTTCGGCCCAAACCATTCGGATCGGTATAACGCCCGTTCAGATATTCTGCCAAGCGGTCCAACACTCCTCGTTCACCACATGTCACATGACATGAAAACCTTTTCCTTATTATCGGACATCGGTGAAGCCATAGGTGGAATAAGATGATAAGTGTAACGATATCTCGATCCTCAATGGATGTTATTCACTGAAAAAAGATATATAACATCCTTGTTATATGAAGGTTTGAATAGCATAGTGCGTTCCGTTCATAAAGGGGTGAATATCATGCCTAAGAGATCCAAAGTGGACTGGTCCGACGATGATGATGTAAAAATCAGAAAGAAGGGCAGGAAGATGGCTCCCAAGATCGAGTTCGAGGACGATGAAGAAGAGATCGTCGTCCCGAAGAAAAAAGCGGTCGTTGTGGAGGAAGAACCGGAACCAGAAGAGATGCATGAGGAGGTGGATATCGAGGAGATCGATGAGGAGGCTGTTGAGGTTAGATCGCAACCCATCGGAAAAAAGGAGATGGACCTTGACCAGTATCGCCTCGACCAGGAGTTGAAGGCCGTCCTTGGTAAGAAAGATGAGATCGAGAGCATCTATGATTCCGTCAATAGAAAGAGAAGAGACCTTGTGGACGAGGAAACGAAAGTGCTGGAGCTCATGGAGAAGTTCGTGAAGGCTAACCTTATCTCCATCCAGGCCGACAAGGAAGATCTTGAATCCAGGGAAGCGCGCCTCAGCAGGGAACGTAAGGAATTGATGGACAAGAGGGAGGACATCCTCAGGGAGATCAAATCCCTTGAAGAGGAAAGGGACGAGTTTCTGAAGATGAAGAGGGATATCGAGTTGGAGAAGGCAACCTTCGATTCACAGAAGTCCGACATCGTCAGGGAAAAGGAGAACATTGAAAGGGAGAAGGTCGAACAGGAAGATAGGGAGAACAGGTTCTTCGAGGAGAAGCAGGAATTCAAGAAGTTCGAAGATGAACTTAAAGAAAGAGAGGCAAAGCTGAAAAAGGAAAGAATACTCCTTGACAAGGAAAGCGATTCGATAGATCGAAAGAGAGAGCTTTTCGATCAGGACTTCGAGGAATTCAATGCTACCAGGAAATCACACGAGAGGGAATGGGATGATTTCCAGGAGAGATACAACAAGTTCAGGATAGAGTTCAGGGAATATGAGAAAGGCAAAGAAAAGCTTGAATCCTGGGAGAAGAAACTGGAGAACAGACAGATAGAGCTGAAGGAGGAGGTCAAGGCCTTCAAATCCGAAAAGGATTCGTTGATCAAGGAACAGATAGAGATCGACAAGAAACGAGAAGAGATCATGACAGCCAGAAGGGACATCGAGAACGAGAAGAAGCTCTTCGAGAAGGAACGAGCAAGGTCAATCGAGATGAAGGAAGAGATAGAGGAAGAGCTCAGGGCCATTGAAAATGAGAAATCATCCCTGAAAGGTGAATTGAACGACTTCGAGAGAAAAAAGGACGGTTACATAACAGTTGAGGACCATGAAAAGAAGATCCGTCTCCTCAATGACAGGATCTATGAGCTTGAAAAGGATATACCGTCGCAGAGGTCCGAGAGACCCATGAAGAAAAAGGTCAAGATCATCGAGGAAGATGAAGAGGAAGAGGAGATATCAGTTCCGAAGAAGAGAAGGTCCCCGATCTTGGAAAAGGAAGAAGATGAAGATAATCAGTTCATGATCAGGAAGCCCATAAGAGATCATGGGAAGGAAGATCTGGATGAGGAGCCTCCAGAGGAAGAAAAGGAAGAAGAACCCGAACCTTCCCAGGACGATTACAAACCAAAGATAGTGAAATGCAAGGGATGCAGTGAGAAGATCCTGGTCAAGAGCGCAAAGAGACCTATCATCATCACCTGTCCAAAATGCGGAAAGAAAGGGAAGCTATCCCACTGATCTGGTATCGTTACGACGAGCCTGCCCCGTCCGGGGCAGCTCTTTCAAATTCGGGACCCGGTCCCAACATACCCAATATCTTATTATGGGATAATTGCATATTTACCCGATGGTGCATATGGATAAAAAACCACTGGACCACATCGGGACCGGTATGGACGGATTTTTCGATGAATTCAGAGCGACCTTGACCGAGCACAACGACAGGTATCTCGAGATATACAATGAAGAGAGGATCTCACATATCGAGGATCGATTGTACGATCAGATCATCGTATATATGGGGGACAAGGTCACTGAACGAAAAGGGAAGAAAGAGGATATCATGGACATCGCGGTCCTGGCATTCCTTATCTGGTTGAGAAAAGAAAAATGAACCTCCCCTGACAATCTGATATGTTCATATCGATGATGAGATGTGGATGCTGGTCTATTGACCAAGATTCTCCGAATATTTCAGAACTCCACCTTTTCGTATATGTCATCCTGCCTGACATTGCCCCTGTCCATATCCTTTTCGAGGTCCTTCAGGGCAAGGATCCTTTTAAAGGTCGGTGGATGGGTGCTGAACAATCCTCCCCACTTATCCCATGCACTCCTGTTCGCCTCGTCCGACATGGCGATCTCCAGTTCGTTCTCGTCTATGACACCGTCCCCGTCCAGGTCATACTTCGAGCTGTTGCGTTTTATACGGTCGATCTCCCTGTGAGCGTTCTGGACATCTCCTATATAGAACTGCCTCAGGTTGGCCTTCGCCTTCTCCTCTGCAGGAGCGAGGGACAGTCCGTAAACGATCTTTGTGAGGGCGGATGCAAGCGAATGCGGATCACTGGTGATATGGGCTGAATATGCATCGGCGTAGAATTCCCGGATCCTTGAAAGCCGTTTTATGAGAAGTGATGAAATGAAATAGACCACGGCGGATACCAATCCTATCAGGATCATTGCCAGCATCACCTTGCCGGCATCCCTTCCTCTTGGTCTGAACCTTGCCATGAACAGCATATGCATTCCCCACATGGCAAGGGTTGGCAGGACGGAGAGGATCGTCATGTACATACAGTCCCGATTCTTGATATGGCCTATCTCATGGGCCAGGACAGCCTCCATTTCCCCATCATTGAGAAGTGTGAGGATCCCCCTGTTGACGGCCAGGGTCGAACCTCCCTGGGTCAATCCGAAGACGAAGGCATTGGGGGTGGAGTCCTCGACTAAACCGAGCTTTGGCATTGGTATTTCTGCTTCCTTTGCCAGTTTGGATACCTTTTCTTCCAGGAACGGGATCTCACCTTTTTTCAGATACCTGACCCTTGAGGAGAGCTTTACTATCCATGGGGATATCAGAACATAGAATACGGTGAACAGCAAGAATATGATGGATGTCAGGACAAGGTCGAGACCCACTATCACACCGATGGCGAAAATGAAGAGAGCGAAAATAAGGAACAGAAGTCCCATGAAGAAGTACGAGTTGATCTTGAGGGTGGTTATGGATGCCATGGTGGGAAAATCGTTAAGGGATATATAATGCTTAATCGATGTCGTGTAGAATATCAGGGATGTGTAGACATGGGATTGATCCGGGATGTCAAATGTCACAACTGTGGAGCCTCGCTCTCCCTCAAGGCGGGCGAGGTCATAATCACATGCGATTTCTGCGGGACGGCCTTCAATGTGGCCTCCGGCAAGGACTTCTTCCTGGAGCACTCTATACTGCCATCAAACTTCGACAATAAGAAGGTGGATGATATCGTCAGGACCTGGATGGGTGACGGACCGCTGAAACCATCGAACCTTCGGAGCAGATCGATCATCACCGGAAGATCGCAGGTGTTCCTCCCATTCTACATCGTTCATACGAACGTGAGGACCAGTTACAAGGGTTTCTTTACCAGAGGTGGAGGAAGGGAAGAGAGGTCAGGCAGTCTGGACCGGGAATACTACTGGAAGGTTCTGGGCAGAAGGGGGTCAAAATTCCCCACAAAGGAATATGAGATACCACTTTCTGGAAAGGAGGATTTCAACCTTTCGAAGATACCGGCCAAGGCAAAATATTTGAATGCTGAGTTCGACGAGAAGGATGCCCAGGACATGACAAAGGTGGAGGTCCAGGACCATCAAAGGTTCCTGATAATGGACCAAGTGAACGAGGTCTCCGAAATGGATCATGACTTCGAGATCGAGGATGTGGAGTTCGTGCATGCACCTGTTTGGAGGATCGACTACACCTATAACGGATCACCTTTTCAGATACTGGTCTGCGGAAATACCGGCAATGTCATAAGAGGGGACATCCCCCCGCCTGACCTGTCGGTCGGCGGGTTCTTCTCCGATATGAAGAGGGCTTTCTTCGGCAAGAGGAAGTAGCTATCCCATCTTGAAACCGCAGTTCGGACAGAACTTCGCTCCCGATGAAAGCTCTTGCTTGCAGCTGGGACATTCCATTGTCTGCTTTGAGCCGCAGTTGGAGCAGAATTTTGTACCCTGGGCTACAGGCTGTCCGCATTTTATGCAAAGCTTCTCCCCGGAGAGGTTCTCCCCGCATATATTGCAGAACTTTGCCGTGGCAGGAACATCGGTTCCGCACTTGGGACATTTCTTACCCGCTGCGACACCGGGCTGCTGGGAACCCCACGGGTTCTGTGCGTTGGGGTCCATTCCCGCTCCCACGGCACCTGTCATCCCGTAACCCATACCAAGACCCGCTCCGAGACCGACACCCATACCCGCCATGTTCCCTCCGGCTCCCTCGTTCTCGGCGGCCTTTACCATGGCCTGTCCGGCCTGGTACTGCATGTAGTTCACGCCGAGGGCCTGCAGCTCTCCGCGTTTGTCTATGGCTTCCTGGACCTTTTCCGGCAGGTTGAAGTTAAGACCGGTGATCTTCGATATCTCCACACCGTACCTCTCCGTGTCGTCCTTTATCCTTGCAAGGAGTATCTGCTCCATTTCTTCCAGATATGCCGGAACGTCTATGATGGCCATGTTCTTGTCTCTCTTGAGCTCCCCGAGGATGTCGTTGAGGGACATCACTATCTGGTCCCTGAACCAGTCCACTATCTGTCCGGTGGTCTCTTTACTCTCTGTCCCTATGAACTGTGTTATGAAGAGGAGCGGGTCCTTCACTTTGTAGGAATACTGTCCGAAGACGCGTATCCTTACCATCCCGAAATCGGAATCCCTGAAGGCTATGGGCTCCTTGGTTCCGAACTTGCCCCTCATCTCCCGCCTCTGGAGGTAGTATATCTCTCCGATCTGGCGGATGCCGGTCAGGTCCTGGAACTTGTCGGCAAGCTTCCAGGTCATTATGTTCTGGGTGGTCAGTGCGTACCTCCCGGGTCTGTCGAAGACCGTGAGAGCCTTTCCGTCCCTGAAGAATATTGCATATTCATCTTCCTTCACGACTATGTTGTCGTTCCATACAATGTTCTTGGGGATCTTCCATATCACGTCCTCTCCCTTGTCCTCCCACTGATAGGTGGACCCTCCCACGACGCTGGGCTTTCCCCCTTTCATCTTATCGATTATACCCATTCTTTTCACCTCTCTTTACTTCCTCTGGGCAACATTCGTGACCTTTGCGATCCTCTGCCCGAACACGCTCTCGAACTCCTCTATTGAGCCTCTCATGGATGCGAGTCTCTGTGTTCTATCAGTGGCCTTGTTGATGGTCGCCTCTTCCAGCTTTTTCGCCTCATTGAACAATTTTTCTATATGATCGACCAGCGAAAGGTCGTATTCGTAGAGCTTGTTCAATTCATCCTCCTCTATCCTGACATCACCTGATATCCATGGTGCGTATCCCTGCTCAGCATGGCGTACCTTTTCCGTCAGGCGGTGAGAGATGTTCACGAGCTCACCGATGCGGTTGATAAGGTCCATTTCCATGTTCCTGGTTATCTCCTCTCTGGACCTCTTTATGCTCTCCTCAACATGCGAAAGCCTTATTGCCAGCTCCTTTCTCAGCATGCTGTCTGCTGCCCTCAGGTCCTCGCATGTCCTGTACTTCTTGTATCCGGGCAGGAAGTTCTGTAACTTCTTGATCCAGCCGCGGTCATCCACTACAAGCTTCCTTATGTCTGCCACTTTTCCGACCCCCGATGATGTTTGTTGATGAGTATCAAAGAATTTATATTCTCCTCTTTGGGAGATATCGGATGCTGGATTTAAGATTAATGGAAGAAAGATACCCTCAGAACGTCTTCATCTCCGTTCATAACGAAGTTGGTAAGTTTTATATGGTCTATGATCATCCACCCTAAATATCAGAACAAGGGCTCGTGGTCTAGCTGGTTATGACGTCGCCTTCACACGGCGGAGGTCTCCGGTTCGAATCCGGGCGGGCCCACTATTCATTTCTCGTATTTGAGACTGACCAACAATCGTCAGAATGGCGATAACGAAAGGGAAAATGACTTTTTTAATTAGCATTCGATCTGCTAGCCGGGATCCCCCCTCTCCGGGATTTATGCCTCAAAGATATGAAGAGCCAGATCATTAATTCATTCCATTGACCGGGACAAATGACCATGCAGGAATTGATCGATGTTACCTTGATCCTTTCCACAAATTCATATAAAATTTTGTAGAGAATAATGAGTTGAAGGTCAAGATAAATATAAATACCGATATGGTCCTCTTCGGAATACTGGCCATGAATGAGTTTTAATTCCTTATTTGCTGGTAATTTCCGACCATAGTGGGAGGGTCATATGAGATCGAAAAACGTCCCCATCGTTACTGTAGTAATTCCCGTGAGAAACAGAAAGGTAGAGATCTCTAAATGTCTGGCAAGCGTCCTGGATCAAACTTTCGATGATTTTGAAGTGATGGTGGTGGATAATAACTCGACAGATGGTACACGAGATATCGTAAAGGATCTCGCCCGGAAGGATCCAAAGGTGATCTATACGAACGAACTCAGGAGGGGCATAGGAAACGCGAGATACAAAGGCGAAAAAAAAGCCAGAGGAAAGGTCATTCTTATGACGGACAGCGACTGCGAGGTACCGCGGAACTGGATAGAAAGGATGTCAACCCCCGTTCTGGAAGGCAGTGTTCCAGCCACACAGGGTTTGAAACATGCTATCAGGAAAAATTACTGGTCAGAACACGTCGAGCAGGAGGAGAAACACTTGATGTGGTCTTTTTTCGAACGTTACGGAACGAGCAAGGTGGATACGGCCAACTTCTGCATAGACAGGGGGGTGCTGAAGAAAGTGGGATATACGGATAGAGATATGGATCACCTGAATGATACGGAACTTGCGGCAAGGATCCATAAAAATGGGTACAGAGTCGCTCTGATGGATACAAGCGTTGGACATCACAACCCCCTCACTTTATGGGCTGTTGCAGGAAAATCGATCCACAGGGGTTCTTATCATTCAATGCTACTTAAAAAATATCCGGATGATCCCGTATTCGAACACCATTCATTGAGAATATTCCTGGGTTATTCTCTCGGTCTGGCAACGGAAGCTCTGAAAATGGATGCAAGCTTTCTTTATCATCTTGTCTCCGGGATATCATGGAGGTTCGGACTGCTATGCGGAATAATGAAAAGACCAATTACAAAGTAACTGTGGTGGTCCCGGTAAGCGATCATCAGAACAATATCGAAAGATGTCTACGCTCGATCATTGACCAATCTTTCAAAGACCATGAGATAATGATCATTGACGGAACATCCACCGACTCTGTTGAGAAGGTCGTGTCCAAATTCCAAAAGAAATTCAAGGGTCTGAAGTTATTCCATGAGGAATTCTTCTCCCACAGTGCATTGAGGAACAGAGGTATAATGGGATCCGGAGCGGATATAATCATCTTGACCGATCCAGATTGCGAGGCACCCTGTGATTGGATCGAGAGAATGATCGTGCCCATCATATCCGGCGAGGAGATTGTCCAGGGAAACGCCATCATCTCATCAGGGAGATACTGGTCGCACCTCCATCAACTGGGAATAGAACGGTTGATGAAAGCCTCTTCTGAAGTGAGATACATAGATCATATCGATCTGAGGAACATTGCCTTCAGGAGAAGCATCCTTCTCGATATGGGAATGTTCGATAGGCATGTGAAGCATTTCGAGGACCTTGATATCAGACTCCGGACGAAGAGATACGGGCTCAGGATACGCTATTTGCATGACTCGTTGGTCTCTCAATACGTTGATCTGGGTCTCCGTGACCTGTTATCACGATGGGTGGAAATGGGTAAATGGACGTATCTCCAGTACACCATGAACAGACCCGGGAAAACAAAAAGGGACGATAGCCTGTTCGGTATACTTGGGATCAGAGGTTATCTTCTCTTCGTTCCTGGCTCTCTTCTTGTTCTTTTCCGGTTAGGGATCTCACATTTCATATCCGAGATCATCTGTGGAACGGCATTGCGGACGGGTATTATTCTCGGAGTGCTCGATAAAGAACGCTTTCTCCGTTCGATACGGGCGAAATATGACTGAGGTATCCTATGAATGAATTCACCGATAAGGTCAAGAAGAACATGGAATTGAACACGTTAGAGCTGTTCGAGAGAAGAAGGAAACTTGATTCATACCCTATCAAGATCTATGTGGAGCCGACGCAGCGCTGCAACCTGAACTGCTGGATGTGCGACTGGGGAAGAAGGAGGTCCACGGAGGATATGGAAATCCCGCTTCTAAGGAAGATCGAAAAAGAGCTTTTCGAACATGTGGCAGAGGTTGACTTCTTCCTCAATGGAGAGCCCCTTCTATCGAAGAACTTTCCGGAAATGATCAGAACATCACAGAAATATTCCTTCCTCCCCAAGATCTTCACGAACGGACTCCTCCTGGATGAGAAGAAGATGGACCTTCTGGTCAGTAACGGTGTTTTCGTGAACGTTTCCTTCGACGGAGGCACCGAAACCGCTTATGATGGAGTGAGGGGGAAGGGGAATTTTAAAAAACTTCTTCCCAAGTTGAAACGTCTGGTAGAGATCGGTCAACAATCCTCCAACGATCGTTTCCACATAAGACTTGCCACCACTCTGGGCATGCACAATGTTCAGGAAGCTCCAAAGATCGTCAGACTGGCAAGGGAGATAGGGATCTCGGATGTCATGTTCGGTGCTCTCGATTTCGGAATATCCTTCGACAAGCATCTGACATCGGATCCGGAAAAAACCGCATATTATCTCAAACTGGCCAAGAAGGAAGCTGATGATTCTTTAATCAGGTTCTCCTGCCCCAGGAAGATAGGGCCAGAGTTGATAGAGGATCACCATAACTGGTATGATTTCTCTCTCAAGATCGACAGGTATGCCCCGTTCTCGTTGGAGGACAACAATCCTTTTGGAGGCATGTGCGGATACCCGTGGGTGGAATCGGTGATACGATCGGACGGTAAGGTCCTGAGCTGCTGTCAAAAGCACCACTACATGGGAGATCTCACCAGGGAGACCTTCAGGGAGATCTGGAACAATGCTAGGTATATCAGTCTCAGGAGCAAGGAAAGTTACTACGAATGTCTGGGCGTCAACTGCAACATGACAAGATATTCCATATGGATCTGATAGAGGCCTCCCCAGCGGCAAATCATTTTCATTCAAGCCCCGGATGTGTATCATAGTGTCCCATGACAATGATCTCATCGGACCGGGAGAACAGGGATGTCGAAATATTTCTCATTGATCGATCCGGAGATCGGATAGGACCTATAATGCGGATCGGAAAGATCAGCGATCGAAGCTATCAATAAATTATTCTATATGTGTACAGTTCATTGAGGGCAGGAGATGTTACGCATGGGCATAGGTTTCTGGAAAGGGAAGATAGAGCTGAAATTGGACCGCTTCAAGTTCAGACCGGGGGACGCCATAGAAGGGGATCTGCTCCTCACCCTCAAAAAGCCAACGAAGGCAAGGGGGATCTACGTTCGGCTGGTGGGGGAGGAGAAGGTCTCCGAAAGACGCTACGAGGACGGGCACTCAAGGACCGAGACGAGAACCCACAAGATCTTCGATCTCAAGGTCCCCCTGGATGGGGAGAAGGAGTACTCCGAGGGAATATATCACTTCAGGGTCCCAATACCGAGGAACCTCTTCGACGAGGGGGCAAGGCCCGAAGGATTGCTCGGAGATGTCGTCGGCGCCCTGGAGAGCCTTTCCGGAAGACGTTCAAGGATAGAATGGAAGCTTATTGGAAACCTGGATATACCCATGGGTTTCGATCTGTCCAAGAAACAATCAATAATAATAGAATAAAAATGAAAGCCCCTCTGAGAGGGGCTTTCGACCATTACATCACTGCCAAGGTTCTGCCATTTTCTTGTACTGAGCGTACTTCTCCTTGAGGAAACCTGCAAGTTTTCCATGGAGCCTTTCCGCCTCGTTGGGGAAGGACAGCGTGAGCGTATGGTACCTGACCTCTCCCATGAGGTACTCCTTCAGATCTCCGGTGGGCTCCCTGGAATCAAGCTGGAACGGGTTCTTCCCCTGCTCCTTCAATCTCGGATCGTACCTGTATAGGAACCAGTATCCGGATTCCACGGCTTTCTTCTCCTCGTCCTGGGAATGGCCCATTCCCCTTTTCAAGCCGTGGTTTATGCATGGAGAGTAGGCGATGATCAACGATGTACCAGGGTATGATTCCGCTTCCTTCAAGGCTTTCAGGTACTGCATCTTGTTCGCCCCCATCGCCACGGATGCCACGTACACGTTCCCGTAGTTCATCGCCATGAGACCAAGGTCCTTCTTGTTGGTCTTCTTCCCGGATTCTGCGAACTTCGCAACCGACCCGATCGGAGTGGATTTCGAGGACTGTCCTCCGGTATTGGAATACACTTCCGTGTCCAGGACAAGTATGTTCACGTCGTGGCCCATGGCAAAAACGTGATCCAGACCACCGTAACCTATGTCATAGGCCCAACCGTCCCCCCCGAATATCCATATTGATGGTTTCGTGAAGAGGTCGCGGTCCTCCCATATCTGGGAGAGGATGCCCTTCCTCTTCATTGCATCCATCTTCTCATGGATCTTCAGGGAAAGTTCCTTCGATGCTTCCCCGTCATCGTACGAGTCCAGCCATTTCCGGAACAGTTCCGAAATCTCTGCGTCCATTTTACCGGCCAGGGCTTCCTTTACCATATCTCGGAGCTTGTCCCTCCTCTGGGTCATACCCATGTTCATTCCGAAACCGTACTCGGCGTTATCCTCGAAGAGGGAGTTCGCCCATGATGGACCGTGTCCTTTCTCGTCCAGGCACCATGGGACAGCTGGAGCAGACCCTCCATATATCGAAGAGCATCCGGTCGCGTTGGAGACGATCATCCTGCTTCCGTAAAGCTGTGTTATCAATTTGATGTAGGGGGTCTCCCCGCATCCCCCGCAGGCGCCATGGAATTCGAACAATGGCTTCTGGAACTGCGATCCTTTCAGGGTGAACTTGTCCATCACGAAGTTCCTAACTGGAAGCTTGGATACGTAATCCCACAGAGGTACCTGGACCTCCGCCTGGGTGGGTAGCGGTTTCATTATCAACGCCTTCCCCTTGGGGGCCGGACATATATCTGCGCAGTTCCCGCAGCCGGTACAGTCTAGTGACGAGATCTGTATCCTGAACTCGTAACGTTCCATTCCGGGTCCCATCGCCTTGATCCCCTTGTAACCTTTGGGGGCCTTCTCGACCTCATCCTTGGTAAGAAGGAAGGGTCTTATCACGGCATGCGGGCAGACGAAGGCGCATTGATTGCACTGGATGCAGAACTCGGGCTGCCACTCGGGAACGTTTACGGCTGCCCCTCTCTTCTCGTATGCTGTTGTCCCTGGAGGGAAGAAACCTCCAGGAGTGAATGCACTGACGGGAAGGCTGTCCCCGTTCATGGAGTTCATGACATCGCATACGTTCTGAATGAAATCCGGTCTTCCCTTCCCGAACCCTGGAAGTTCATCGGGTGCATCGGCCCAGGATGCCGGGTAATTTATCTCAACGACACCCTCAAGGGCTAGGTCCACCGCCTTCTGGTTCATCTTCACGATCTTCTCGCCCTTCTTCCCGTAGGTCTTCTCTATGGCCTTTTTCAGCAGCTTGACCGCCTCGTCAACTGGAAGGACGTTGGAGAGCTGGAAGAACGCGGTCTGCATTATCATGTTGATCCTCTCTCCGAGGCCGACCTTCTGTGCAATGGCAAGAGCATCTATATTGTACAACTTCACATTCTTTCGGGCAATGGTCCTCCTGAGCCTTCCCGGAAGCCTCTCGTCCATTTCGGTGACGGTCCATGGAGAGTTGAGAACGAAGGTTCCCCCTTTCTTGATCCCGGATATGAGATCGTATCTGGTGACATAGGAGGGCTGGTGGCAGGCGATGTAATCGGCCACATCTATGAGATAAGTTGATTTTATCGGGACATCACCGAACCTCAGGTGGGACATCGTGACCCCTCCCGATTTCTTCGAATCATAGGCAAAGTATCCCTGGGCATACTTGTCCGTGTTGTCGCCTATGATCTTTATGGCATCCTTGTTGGCCCCCACGGTCCCGTCACCGCCGATCCCCCAGAACTTGCACCTCACGGTTCCCTTCGGTGATGCATCGATCTCCTTGATGATCGGCAGGGATGTCATTGTAACATCATCCACTATGCCAACAGTGAAATGGTTCTTTGGCTCCGGCAGGTTCAGGTTGTCATAGACCGCATTGACCATGGTCGGGGTGAAGTCCTTCGACCCCAGGCCGTACCTTCCCCCTACGACAGGTATATCCCTGCCCGCGTCCCTGAGAACGGACATCACATCAAGATACAGCGGCTCACCGAAGGCACCGTTCTCCTTGGTCCTGTCAAGGACCGCGATCCTCTTTACCGTTTCCGGGAGCGCCTCGAGGAAATGCTTTGCCGAGAAGGGTCTGTACAACCTTACCTTGATCAGACCGACCTTCTTCCCCATGGAATTGAGATAGTCCACTGTCTCCTCGACCGCCTGTGCTCCGGAACCCATCATTATGATCACGTTCTGTGCATCCTTGGCCCCGTAATAGTCGAAGATGTGGTACCTTCTTCCCGTGAGATCGAACACCTTTTGCATCTCCTCCTCCACGATGTTCGGAATGGCAAGATAGTAACTGTTACCAGCCTCGTTCACCTGGAAATATATGTCCGGGTTCTGAGCGGTTCCCCGAAGGTGAGGATGCTCGGGGTTGAGTGCCCTCCTGCGGTGAAGGTCCATGGCCTTCCAATCGACAAGATCCTTCATCTCGTCGTATTCCATGACATCTATCTTCTGTATCTCGTGCGAGGTCCTGAAACCATCGAAGAAGGCTATGAAGGGGACCTGTGCCCTGACAGTGGATAGATGCGCAACGAGAGCGAGGTCCATCACTTCCTGGACGGAACCGGAGCAGAGCTGGGCGAAACCCGTTGCCCTGGCCGCCATAACGTCCTGATGATCGCCGAATATGGACAGGGCCTGTCCTGCAATGGCCCTTGCCGATACGTGAAAGACCGCTGGCATGAGCTCGCCCGCGATCTTGTACATGTTTGGTAACATCAGGAGAAGCCCCTGGGATGCCGTGAAAGTGGTCGTGTACGCACCGGTCGATAGAGAGCCGTGCACGGCACCGGCCGCACCCGCTTCAGATTGCATTTCCACGATCTTCATTACCTGACCGAAAATGTTCTTCCTGCCGTGAGCAGCCCACGCATCCGCAACCTCTCCCATGGGGGAAGAAGGAGTGATGGGGTATATGGCCGCATTATCGGAGAATGCATAGGCCACATGCGCTGCTGCAGTATTTCCATCCATGGATACCATGTTCTTTTTTCTGGACATCTGATCACCCTGTCAATGATGAAAGATAATATCTTTGTGCCGGGAAGCCCGGGCGGGAGTGGTATGGATAGTTACTGTATAAATGTTCCGTCACCCTGATGGATCAGGTCGATCGGAGGACCTCGGGGGAATTGACAGGTAAGATCAGAAAAACGAAAATAACCTAAATGTCCTGACCTTCACATGGACAGGATGCGTGTCATATACAAGGGAAAGGTACAAGGTGTATGGTTCCGCGCACACTGCCAGAAGAAGGCCATCGAGCTTGGACTGGTGGGATGGGTCCGGAACCTTCCTGACGGGACCGTTGAATCCGTAGCGGAGGGGGATATCAGGGACCTTCAGGAACTTTTACGATGGTGCTCGAACGATCAACCGATCGCTCGGGTCACCGGAACGGAAGTTACCTTTGAGCCGTCAAGGAGGGAATTTGGAGAATTCAGGATCGTGTAATAGTACATTTTTACATGCATGCCGAAAAAATACCTATACCAACCCCGACCTTGTCCACGCGTCCAAGGGAGTTACATGGAATGAGCTTCAAGGATATCGTCCCCCGGTACTTCAAGAGGTTTTCACCCCAATACTGGGTGGTCATATCCCTGGAACTGTTCGAGAGAGGTGCATATTACGGCATCATGGGTTATTTTCCCGTACACGCCCTCTACAACCTCGGTTTCTCGGGTAAGGTTTACGGAGCGCTCTATGCCCTCCTGGTCTTCCTGCTCTATTTCGTTCCAATCGTTTCAGCTTCCCTGGCGAAGAAGATCGGTTACAAGAGGATCCTAACCATCGCTTTTCTGATACTCATACCATCATACCTGGGGATGACCTTCCTGACCACGGAGCTCTCCTTTTTCTTCGCCATCGTAGCCTGGGGGATAGGAGCCGGAGCGTTCAAACCGATGGTCTCCGCAACCATCGCCCATGTTACCGGAAAGGAGGAGAGGAACTCCGCTTACTCCATCTACTACCTATCGATTAACTGGGGCTCATTCCTTGCCATGCTGGCAACAGGTTTTTTGATCCCGCAGCATTTCGCGCAGATCGTATTCGCCGTGGGTGCCGTCCTGATCACCGTAAATCTCATCATCACATTGTTATTTTACAGGGACCCAATTGAAAATGATCCGAACGAGAAGGTCTCTTCGGCCTTCAAGAAGATGGGTATTGTCCTTTCCGACAGAAGGTTCGTCCTGCTCCTTCTGTTCTACTCCGGCTTCTTCGTCATCTTCTCATCGATGCACACGTTCATTCCAGCATATTATTTTGGATTCGGGATACAACCCGCGAGATGGTTCACGGCCCCCCTCATCAGTGCGATCAACCCCCTTACGATAATTACGATAGGTCCTATCCTTGCCAAGTTCACGGACAGGTTCGATTCTCTGAAATTGATGATCACCGGGATGTTGATATTCAGTGCGGGATTGTTCATCATAGGCATGATACCCCTGTGGTATGCAATGGCCATCGGGATATTCGTCTATTCCATCGGAGAGTTCGTGACCCACCCAAGTTTTATATCATTTGTGTCCAAGATAGCCCCGGAGGAGCGGGTCGCATTGTACATGGGGTATGCCTTCCTGCCATCCGCTTTCGGCAATGTCGTGGGTTCTCTCTTTGGTGGAATAATGTGGGATTCGATAGCCGTGAACAACGGTCATTCGAGGTTGTTCTGGGCTATATATGTGTCCATCGGATTACTGACCATGGGCGGCTTCCTCATCTATAACAGGATCATCTCCCCAAAGACGGAAGATGTGAGGGCCGTCACCCGCGGGTTCTTCGGTCGAAGGACATCCTTCCTTGCCCCGTGGTCCTTCATCCCCATCGTTCTTATCGTGGGGGTCTCCCTTGGAAGGACTGGATATGTGGGGGACCCCTTCTACACGGAAGAGAACGGATACTTATACGATATCGGTAGAACGACCATCAGTTTTTCAGGGACACTATCCGAAGGTGAGAATCATCGTATCGATATCCCTCTATCGGAGGAGAACATCCTCTGGGTCAACATCACGCTTTCATGGTCGGATGAACCGGACCAGACCTTCCTTCTTCGTACCTTCGAGAACCAGCCGGACCTGTTCGAGATATCCTTCATCCCCTGCAATGCCACGGAACTGTCCGAAACAGGTGCAAATCCGAGAAATGGCGTCGGAGAGATGGAACTCAGCCATCATTACGGCACGGACACCGACCCCACCAATGGGACAGGTATCCATTCTCTCGAAGTGGTCCTTGTGGATGTCGGAGATTATCAGACCGGGTTCGACCCTCCGGTATATCTGCCCGGGAGGCCCAGGGACAGCGGTAATGCATATGATATCACCGTCCAGTACGACCATCTTATCAGAGTGGTCCCTACAGATCTCTGATCGATGTGGCATATCCGGGACATTTACCGTCGTGTTCGGCCTGTCGGTCGAACTATCATGATCTCTGGACATTACCGATCATATTCGACGATCCTCGATATATACCGATATTTTGAAATAGACCCGTTCATGATGGTTATCCCATGAAGGACAGAGCATGTACCTATCTTCTGCTATTGTGCCTCATTTTCACCTCGATGCATGCCCTGCTCCTGGAAGGTAAAGCAGAAATGAACATCGATGAGGATGCCATTACAAGGAGCCCTGATGATCTGCCCTATCTGAACGAGAGGATCTATAACGAGAACGATCTCGTCTACCGGGCAACAGCGGCCGACCTGATGGCCAACAACCCCGGTCCGGAAATGGCCACCTGCTCCAAGAACGGAAATGTCGTGGTCACATACGGGTCCAGACTGTCCTGGACATCGACGCTGGTCCATACCTCCGTCTTTTCCGGGGGTGCCGGTGAAAAAGCCCAGGTGTTCTCCCTTGATTCGGGTGATGTTCTGCCCGAGGATGAGGGCGATGAACTGATAGCCGTGGATGAGAGATATGCCGTGAACCTCATAGCTTACGATGAAGGATCCGGGAAGTGGTCATCAACAATACTGTGGAAAGACACTGACTGGCTCTACGAGGTGGATATCGGGGAACTCGTCGGCGGGACCGAACAGGTAGAGATGGTCGTGGTCGGAGAACAGAAGAGGGCAACGATGCTTTCCCGGAGCGGGGCCTCGTGGGTATCTACCACGATAGCCACGGACATCGATATCTTCGAAGCATGCTGGATAGCCGACATCTATACCGACCGACCGGGTAACGAGGTAGTATTGGGCGGAGGAAGGGGGATACTGTTTATATCCTATTTCGACGGGAATATCTGGAATCAGGAAGAGATAATGGATGTCGGAGGACAGGTCACTGACGTGACAGTGGTTGACCTGGATCCTACCATTCCCGGTGATGAGATTTATGCTTCAACCATCAACGGCGATGTATTGGAGGTATATCTGAAGGACGGTAACTGGTCAAAGACCATTGTTCATGCCGAAGGAAAGTTGATATACGGCATGGAAACCGGATATCTTGGTGACGGCAACGCACTTTCGATAGCCTCCTACGACAACAGGGTAGGACTGATATGGTATAGCGACGGGTTCCGTTTCCGGGAGATCTACCGGGAAGAGTACATCATCATGGGAACGGCTATCTTTGACATCGACCCTGCATACGAGGGGAACGAAGTGCTCTCCCTGAGCTATCTTGGAAGGGTCACCATGATCTTCCAGGAGGACGCCGGGGCGGAACTGATACTCCCGTTCGAAGAGACCTCCTTATCCGTTGGTGAGAAGATCAGGGTTCCATTCATTGTGGAGAAGAGAGGGGGATATGAGGGATCAGTTGAACTGTCCCTCTTCGAAATTTCGGAGAACATCAATGCTTCCATTCCCGCAACTACCGTAGGATCCGGTACGATCTCATACTTAGAGATAGAAGCAAGATCTCCGACGGACCAACCTTTGGAGGTCCGGATATACGCCAACACCTCAATGAGCAGCAGCATAAGATCGTTGATGATCAACATAGAAGGTGAAAGCAAGGTTTTTCAAACGGTCGATCACAGGATCGATGCGATGATAAATGCCGACAGCCAGGTCGATCTACCCATTGAGATCTATTCGGATAACGAACAACCATTCGTTCTGGGATTATCGAAAATAATGATACCGAGGGGGCTTGATATCGAAAACCTGGATGGTATCCTTACAGTATCTTCTGGAATAAACATGGTCTCCGGAATACTGTCTGCAGAGAGATGGATATCCGTAAGGGTGTACATGTTCTTCATCATCCTTGATGGGGGGAACGGGACATACCGGGCGGTGGCCATCGAAGCCTCTGTTCAGGATTGGAGGGAACCGACCTTCAAATTACAGCTCGAGACCTCAAGGATCTCGATCCCCGAGGGCGGGAATGCAACGGTCCGGTTATACGTCATAGCCGAGAACGGTTTCCAGGGCAACGTGACCATCTCCACCTATCCGGATGTCCCTGGAATATCCATTGTGCTTTCAAAGAACGTGATCCAACCGACAGGGTCCGTGGACATATTCATCGAGGTCGTGCTCGGGGTAGGAGATGATCTTCTTCAGATGAAGGGCACATCGGGGGTGATCATGGTCGAAACATATCTTACTGTTTCGGTCCTCCCGCCCGCTGCTGTACTTGATATTGACCTGGACCCAAATGGTTACGGATATGTCGATACCGAAGATAGCAAAGTAAGCTCGGAGTTCTGGGTCGTTCTGACCCCTGTGAACGGGGAATTCGACGGACTTGTCCTGCGTGTTGATGGGCTCCCCCAAAACTTTTCTATCTCCATCACACCCTCAACGATACAGAAACTCTTCTTCCCGTTGAACATATCGATCAGGATCGAGGGACCGCGAAGGGAAGCTCCCTCATCACTCATTCTGAACATTTCCGGCCCGGATGAAGGACCCTGGGAGGCGGAAGTGCAGTTTTGGATCAAGGAAAATGGAGAGGACGACGGAGTAAGCGGGATACTGTTGATTATTGTTATCGTTTTGTGTATCATGATCGTTATTGCCGTGGCGGTTGGTATCTTTTTTAAAAACCATGTGGCGAGAGGTTTAAAGCATGGGGAGACCCATCACGATCCAGATGAGATGGAAAGACCACATCGTCGTCCTGCGGCCCCTGAACGGTTCCATGGCAGCCGTGGCGGTAATGATAGGATACATCATTGAACAGGGCCCTTTCCTGTCCCACCGGATCTCATTGTTGCTTCTCTCCATCTCCGCATTCTTCATGGTAAGCGGGGGCAACGTCCTGAACGACCTCGAAGATGTGGAGATAGACCGGAAAGCACATGCCACGCGCCCTCTGGTGGCCGGGTCCATTTCTGAAAAGAATGCCAGGATGGTCTTTTTTTTATCATGGAGCGCAGGCATCCTTTCGGCCTGTATCGCATCATTGATGGTCAGAGCATTTCTCCCCCTATTTATAGTGATCATGGCCACAGCACTGATAGTGTACTACGAGAAAAGGCTGAAGGGTATGGGTATGCCAGGCAATCTTATCGTGGGATCGCTTACTGGTATCCCTTTCTTGCTGGGTGGCTCCATCGCTGGTTACTCTCCCCTCATCCTTACCATCTTCCTGATGGCATTCCTGTCCAACACCTCAAGGGAGATAATGAAGGACATACAGGACCAAGATCAGGATATAGGAAGGAGGACCCTTCCACAGACAATTGGGACCAGATACGCGTCCTTTATTGGTCTTGCAACAATGTTTCTTGCGGTCATGTCCAGTTCCATACCTCTCGTTTTCCTTGGATGGGCTCCTGCATATCTTATCTGGATATCGGTGGCGGATGGGGTATTGATCCTATCCTCGATATTACTTTTCAAGAACCCTTTGTGGGCCCAGAGGACAGCCAAGTTGGGAATGCTGACAGCCATGGCTGTCTTCATCATCTGGAGCATAATATGACCGCATTTGTGTGAGAAACATTAATCATCTATCAGACAATAGGTAGGGGTATGAGATCGGTCCATTTGCTTATTGTCCTGCTGATGGTCCTTGCCTCAATATCCTTTGACCATGGAGGAGCCGACAAAGGGGATGACCCTTATCCGTTGATGGAGCAGTTCGCAACCATCGACCACTCACCCATATCACTGAGCGGAAATACAGCATTGCAGAACTTGGCCACGACAGAGAAATGGTCTGGTTCGGGAATTTCCACCGATCCCTTCGTCATCTCGGACTACCGGATAATGGCCACCGGTTCATCCTGCATCTCCATATCCAATACCGATCTGTACCTCGAGATCAGAGGGTGCAACCTGACAGGTGCATCCATTGCAGGGATCTTGTTATCAAATTCCATGAACATAAGAATCACTGGAAATGAGATCGGACCCAACGAAGGGGACGGTATCCGTCTCATCGATTCGACCCGTGATCTGATGGACAACAACACAATGGATGCTACAGGTATCTTTGTCATGAACCATCATGGCATCCATCTCATGGGCTCTTCAGCAGATAATACGATCGAGAAGAACCGTGTCCACAGGTCCGAAAGCGACGGGATAAGGATAGAGGACACTTCATCTCACAATCTGGTTGCAGACAATAATGTTGTCGAGAACTGGAACAACGGGATTTACATAGGGGCCGATGATAATATCGTCATCAACAACACCCTCTGGGCCAACAAGATCGGGGTCATGGTCGATGGGGACAATGCACTCATTTCGGGGAACCGGATGTTACAGAACTCCTGGGGGGTGAACCTGCATACCGGTGACGGATCCAAGGTCAATGATAACAATATGGTCAGAAACAATTACGGGGTGAGGATATACCTTTCCAACAACAACGAGATCTTCAATAACTATATACTCAAATCCGACAAGTTCGGCATAAATATCGATCATTCCACGTCAAGCGGGAACAGGATCTACGGAAATATCCTTTTTTACAATAACGGGACCGGGAGCTACTATGTGTTCACCACAAGGCAGGCTCGGGATATCAGCAAGAACAATATATGGCATTCTGTTACCAAACGGGGTAATTACTGGCACGACCTGAGATCACCGGACTCCAATGGGGACGGGATAGTCGAGGGCTGGTATTTTCTCGAAGGGGGAGAACAATATGACCTTTACCCTCTTGTGGATTCTCCGATACCCGATGTTTTCACACCACCCAAGAAGTTGACGGCCCAACCCGGAAAGGACCATATCAACCTCACATGGTGGCCCGTTAATTACGGTATGGGTGTACGGGTCCAGAAGTTCAATATCTACAAGAATGAAAGGGAAGGCGGGGAATTCTATCTGGACAGTACTGATGCGGATTCTCTGTCATATACCGATTATGATGTCCTCCCGGGACGGAGCTATTACTATTACGTGACCGCGGTCACCGAGATAGCGGAGAGCAACAGGTCCAATCGCGTCAAGAGCTCCCCGGACGTCGTCAGACCATCCATATCCATCACATCACCCGAAGATAACGCCGTGTTCAACGACGGTGATGTGTTTGTGGATTGGATAGGAACGGATAACATAGTCATTGATTATTTCGAGATAACCCTTGACGATGACCCGACCATGAACGTCGAGCTCAACGACCATTACCTCTTCCTTGATCTGGAAGAAGGACAGCATTCCGTCGAGGTCAGGGTCTATGACATGGCGGAACATAACAGGAGCGATACGGTTTTTTTCCACATCGATCTGACCAGACCATCCATCGAGATCGACAAGGAAGGAATTGGACCTCTGCTCTTCAATACCGACCTGCCTCTGATCTCATGGGATTCGGAGGATACAGGTCCCGGTATAGATCATCACATGGTGAGATACGACGGTGGGAACTGGACCCGGCTCGGCGATGTCAAGGAATATCTTTTCACCTCTCCCCTTGATGCTGGCCTGCATGAGATAACTGTCCGGTGTGTCGATAAAGGAGGCAATTGGGCGGAGGACAGTGTCGATATTATCATCGACCTGAAGGCTCCGACCCTCTGGATCGTACAACCTTCCGGACCAGGGTATTACCCCACCGGGGTCATCGAGATGGTCTATTCGGCATTCGATGACCTTACCAACGTGACAGGATATTTCGTTAGGATCGATCTGGAAAACTGGATATCTAAGGGACTTGAGAAATCGCACAACTTCACCTATCTCAGTGAGGGTGAACATCATCTGTATGTGAAGGCCGTCGACGGGTCCGGTAACGAGTTGGTCGTTTCCACCACCGGTACCGTTGATATGACCCCGCCTGAGATGAGCGTGATGAACCTGCTGGACGGTGTCATGTACAACGGGCCGGTGACCCTCGAATGGGAAGCTCACGATGATATATCCGGAATGGGACAATCGAGGATCAGGATGGATGGTGGAGATTGGACCTATTATCCTGTTCCAAAACCTGTCATCATAGAATGGTTCGAGGATGGCTCCCATTACCTGGTCCTTGAGGTTTTCGACAAGGCAGGTAATGTGGCCAATATCAACATTTCCTTCAGTTTCGATGTGACCTATCCCTTCATCACCTTTGCCAGTCCGGGCGGCTTGGATGTGGCTGTCGGGTCAAATATAACCATCGCATTCTCCGAGGAGATGGACAGGGATTCCGTGATGGTGGATTCTCCCGGCATAGAAGGAGAGTTCGTCTGGGACGGGAACAACCTTACGATGATACCGCAATCGGACCTGGAACATTCCAAGAGATATTCCATAGCCGTGAGCGGAAAGGACATGGCCGGTAACGACATGGTCAAGTTCGACTGGTTCTTCACAACGGAAGAGGACCTATCGCTGAGATATGGAAGGGTCCACGGGAGGGTCGTCACGACCGATGGACTCCCCATACCGCAGGCAAGTTACAGGTTCAAGACCGGTGAAAAGGGAAAATGTGATGATGATGGAAGGTTCGATATCTTTGTTACAGCGGGAGTGAATTTCATAATCGTCTCCAACACATCCTTCCACGACACAAAGGTCGAGTTCGAGGTATACGAGGGTGAGGTGGAGAACCTCGGAGACATACCTGTAAGATCCGAAAAGGAGTACCGTGAGGAGATCGAAAAGAGGTCCGATCTCACATGGCTGATAGTGGGATTGACGATCTTTGTGATCATCATACTATCGGTTCTCGCAGGTGTGGCGTATCAGATCAAGAAAACCAGGGAATACAGGAATATGGGGCCAGTGGTTGATGAATGGGTCAGTGATACCAGTGGTGCCGATCAGAAGCCCGGAACGATCGAAACCCCTCCCCCTGCACTAGAGGAAAGCATCAAGTGATGACTGTGGGACCTCCTTCTTCCTCGCACCTATCTGGTCCAGGGTCCGCTCCACTCCGGATGGTCCGAACTCCCTATTATCCACAAGGAAACCCATCACCATATCCCTTTTGAGTTCCCCGTATTCTATGGAATACTCATCTGTCACGCATGGGTCAAGAAAGATCTCCCTGACCTTGTCCCATTCCAGTAACGGGATGCGCTTTTCCTTCGCTGCCCTCTCAAGTGTTCCGAACTCCCTGATCATGGAAAGTGCCCGTTTCGGACCGATCCCTTTCACCCCTTCATTGAAATCGGTACCGACCAGGATCGCCAGATCTATCAATTGCTCCCGGGTAAGACCCAATTCCGAAAGCGTTCTTTTTAGGTCAATGATCTCTGGTTGGACGTCTATCCATTCCCTCTTCCCGGGAAGTTTTCTCCTTCCGGTAACGGCAAGGTTCCTTATCAGCAACGGACATCCGAAGAGTATCGAATCGAAATCCTGCGAAGAGGCCCCGTATACATCACCTTTCGAAGCCATGTAAGATGCCTGAGCCTCTCCTTCCCCCGGTGCCTGGACACATGGAACCCCCATTAACCCCAGGAGATGCTTGGCGTCATCGATCATTTCATCTGTAAGCCTTGATGTCTGTGAAGCTTTCGTCCTTGCTGTCTGAAGATCTCCCTCTTCCAGAGCTTTCTCCCATTCCATCACGGCCTTCTCCTTCCTCGCCCTCCTGAGTTCAAGGGTCCCTCTTTTAAGCTCATGAGGTCTTCCATCGAAGATATAAATGGGACTGACCCCCTCTGACATGAGACTCGCCGTCCTGCTGAAGAGCCCTTTCAGATGAGAGACGATATTCCCCCCTGAATCCGTCAGGGGAAAACCTTCCGGTGTCCTGATGGAGGATACGAACTGATACAGTATGTTGTAAGCGTCCATACCGATCACCTTGCCGGAGAGTTCCCCGTCCCCGATCCTCCTCTTGACCACAAGGTCCCCCAATTTGACACCCATGTCCATATGATGGATATGAATGCGGATTAATCTTTCCATTAACTTATATCCATAATAGACATTTCATGTCACGATGAATTATAAAGCCGTTCTGATCCTGCTTCTCACCGTATTGCTCATCCCCTTCCTGGGAACAGTAAAAGGAGATGCTGCCCTCTGTCTTGACCATTATTCCCCCCTTGACCCGGTCGAAGGGGATGTGGTGCAGTTCTATGTTGTGGGATCCACCAACAACGGGTCGGGGATACTCAGTGTGGAGCTCAGGATGGATAACAGGACCCAGATCATGACCCCTGCATGGGAAGGGGTTTCCATGTCCAAAGAACCGGCGATCATCTACTCATGCAGTATGACCGTCCTCAACCCGGGTACCCACAATATCACCTATACGGCGATCCTGACCAACGGGAGTTCCATCCTTTTTGAAGGGCATACCATACATGTGAATGGTACTGAAGATCAAAAGAAGGATACGATATTCGGACTTCCAAAGACATACTTTGCCATCTCCGTGATCTTCATCACGGTGATCATAATATTCTTGACCTGGTCATATTTCAAAGGCAAGAAGATACAGAAACAAACGACCAGAGGAGCGGAACCTTCGGGGATGGTCTGCTCCGCTTGCGGTGCAACAATATCCCAAGACGACGAGAGATGCCCGGGATGCAATGCCGAATTCGAGGAGGAGGAACATATCTGCGGTGCCTGTGGCGGTATCATCTCCGAGAAGGACATGAAATGCCCACACTGTAATGTTAAATTGAAGGAAAAAGCATTGAACTGTCCCGAAAGCCCGGAGAAAGAGAACGACCCGGACCTTTTAAAGATCAAAGGTGAGGTGGACATGACGGGCAAGGTCCGGTGTAAAAATTGCTCCGCCGTATATATGAAAAGTGAAGGTTCATGTCCGGAATGCGGAAAATAAAACGACTTCAAAGCCCTGATATCAGATCACGGACCATATCATCCATGATATCCTGGTCCAAGAGCAGTTTCTGGTCAATGATGGCCGTTCGGACCATCATCTCAGTGACAGGATGGGTCTTGTTACCATTGGTCCTTAGAGATGAGAGGAAAGGTGTCACCACATTTGACCTCGACATCTCTATCCCGATGGTATGCGACATTCTCCCGACCAGGCCAGGGATGCTCATTCTCCCTCTACCTGTTTCAAAAAAGAAACCGGAAGGGAGTGTGTTGATGATCACATCATATCTTCTTCCCGGCTCCCCCAGTTCTTTGTATGAAACGACCTCCAGAGGGATACCAAGGGAGATCGACAGGTCCTCTATCCTATCGGTGCTCGATACGGAGATCGTTGTATCACACCCGATAATATGTGACGCCATCGCTGCAGACCTGCCGCTGGGTCCGCATCCAAGCACGAGCACCTTGCCCCCATCAATTCCTACGTTCTCCTTCAGGATATCTGTCATCGCGTAGATCTCCGTGTTGTATCCGGACAATTTACCCCTGTTTCCAAGTACAAGGTTCACTGCCCCCACCTTCCTTGATGCTGGATCTGTATCGTCCATGTTCCATAAAGCAGTGCTGTTGAACGGTTTATCGACCATTATCCCGCATAGTTCCAGGTCCTTCGCCATCCTGAAAAAACCGTTCACATCCTTTTTTGATACTTGCCATGGCAGTATGACAGCATTGTTGTCATTCCTCTTGAAAATACTGTTATGGACACGCATCATAAGGTCATTACCGCCTTCACCTCCGATCCGTGCCATTATCCTTGTGTTGCTGTCAATACATCTGTCCTGAAGTGACCATTCCTTGCCGACACCTTCACCCACGAGTCCCGTCCTTCTCCAGAATTCCATTGCAGGTTCACATCCGTATCTCATCCCTCCATGGTTATGGAGGTCAGGATCGGTCATGGGACCCATCACGAGATTATCCGAACCAAGAAAAGGGGTCAACCATCTCAGATCGTCGGCAATGGAATTCTTCAGATCGATCATCTTGGACTTGTTCTTAAGGGTGCTTCTGATCAGACCGCATGTCCTGAGGAACTTTTTCAGCTCCTTGCCGGAGGAAACGGATATCCTGAGCCTGTAACCGTCGATCATCTGCTGGACCCCGGGAGAAGGTGGAACCCAGTTGTCAGCAGATCCGTGATACCTTGAAAGAAGGACCTTCGTCCCTGATCCATGAGCTCTCTTGATGATCTCCGTCATCTCGCTCAGGGGAATGTCATCTTCAAGCTCCAGCCATGCAAATCCCTGTGAAGCCATCATCATCAGGAGGTCCAAGCGGACAAGTTCAGGGAGGGAAATCTCATCAACCTTTCCTCCGAAACGGCCAGGTGGTAAGGAGATGATGATGTTCTTTTTTGAGAACGACGCTATCTGGACTATGTAGACGCCCATCCTTGCTCTTGACTCTGGTGTATTCCCGGGTTTCAAGGTGTCCAGCCTTATCTGCACCAGTTCGAACCCCATCTTTATCGCCGCATTGAACTCGCTCCTGATCGAGTTCACGCTGTCCTTTTCTATTGCCATGATGGACCTGTACGGGAATGGTCCACAGATACCAGACCCGACTGGATGGTCATTTGACGACCTTTTATGGGCATATTCTTGAGGATCATCCGGAACCAATTTCTGATAACCCAGATATAGAGTGTCGAGGGTTCTATCCTTGATGACCTCCGGCAAACCGGTATCTATCTGCGATATCAGCTGAGGCATGTTCTTATCATGGTCTCTCTGCTCCTGAAAAGACCCAACCTTCGATCTTACCCCATACATGGACCTACCCGTATAAAGGATCGAATATGCAATAATAATATAGGGACGGGGAAAACCGGGGGCTGTCCCAAACCCTGGACCCTACCCACCCATCAAGGATATTATCGCTTCTGCGGGTTCACCGTCGGCCTTCTTCAATGCCTTGATCGCATCTTCCCTGGAGGCCCCTGTCTGGTCCATGACCAGCTGTATGTCGCTTTCGGGTATCTCTTCCTTGAGGACCTTTTCCCAGACCTTTCCCTGGACCTGGAAGTTCTTTTCCCCCTGCACGTTCATGACGGTAACCTGCGGATCATGGATGTGGATCTCCTTCGCATCGGTGTAGATTATGACCTCCTTGACACCCTCTATCTCCTCCATGTTGAGACCCATCTTGCGCATCATGCGCTCCATCTGACGGGGATTCATCCTTCCACCCGGTAACATGCTATCAGCCTCAGAGGTCCCTTATCAACATCCAGGATTGGTAACCGGTCATGTTTCCGGTGGTATCTGTAACGAACTTCATGGATTTGAAGATGGTGAGCTTGCTGTGGGTATTGGCATCAACATCATACAGTTCGACGACCACCCTGCTCACTCCCCTTTTCTTCATCTTCTTGATAAAATAGTTGATGAACCCCTCAGGAAGACGTTTATCTCCCCATTCGGTGAATGAGAAACCATTCACCTTGACCTGGGAACCATCGATCTCGTAATCCATGCTTCCCAGTCTCTTTGAGGTGTCATAATCGTACATTGTCAGAGATCTTACCTCACCCGTTGCGGTCGGTCTTACGAGCTTGCTCTCATAACCGACCGCTTTTCCCGAGAAAAGCCCCGTCTTGATCTTTCCATATTCATAATCTACCATCTGGTACGACCTCCCCTAAACGTGGCGGTTCAAGTTAATCCTGCTTGTTTTATTAATACTTTGTTTCATGAAGGGTGGTCCGATATCAATGCAGCAATGGGTCGATATCATTGTCCGGACATGAAATGGGATCGGATCAATGATAATCTTGGCAAATGACCTGCTGTTTTTGAGACCGTTCTATTAAGAATTTAACCATATTATAGAAAAGATAACATTTAATACGTAAATAATCACATCAATGAAATTTCAAGGTACAAAATATATATATACCAAAAATCTAATCATATGAAGCTTTCTGGGCGGGATGCACATTGACCATATGCATGGATATGAAATGCACCAAATGCTGTCAGGAAAGGGAGATAGTACTGACCCATGATGATGTTCACAAACTTCTCACAATGGGACATTACGAACAGACCTTTGCCAGACCATCGAAATGGGGTCACAATCTCAAGGAACTCGTTTTCATACAGGGTAAATGCATATTTCTGAAGGACGGAATATGCAGCGTTTACAAGAACAGACCTGCAGCATGTAGGGCTTTTCCCATGACCCTGGGCGATCGCGGTCCGGTAATAGACCCTTCATGTCCCCACGGCGAACATTTCCGAAATGATCCAAACTTCAAAACTGAAGCGGAGATCGGCCTCAAGCTGATAATCGAGGATATTGAGCGGACCATAGCCTATTCCACCAAGAAATGACAGTTCATAATTTCCTGTTTCCTGTCACGGACTTCTTCATCCTCATCTTATTGTATTCTCCTCTCATGGTGAAGAGGATCACCACCAGCACGATAGCTATAAGAGAGTTTATGTTGAAGATGAACAGGTCTATCAGGCCCCTTGAAAGGAAACCCACGAAAGCCAATATCAGAAGGACAGCCCAGGACCCATCCTTCTTCGTGTAATATCCTCCGAAGAAGAGCACCAATGATATGGCCATATAGGAGACGGCTATCGTGAAGTTGCCCTTCACGGAGAGATCGTCCAACCTGGTCTCGGTGTCTGCCATAAAAAGCTGGATCTCCATTTCCTCCGTGGAACCTTCCCCCATCACCACAGCGGACCAGAGAGAATCCACGTAGGATCGGCTTGTAACCTCGATTGTGTAAACACCGGGTGCAAGTATGAACACACTGTCGATGGGGGACCCAAGGACCCTCTGCGAAACCGACATTCCTGTAAAAAAATCCTTTATCATGATATTCAGATCGTGGATCTCATCCTCTGTCACCATCGTAACGTTCAGGATACCATTCCTCCCGGACCATTCTCTATCCTGATCGTGAATGATCATATCCTTCAAGGCTGTCGTTACATCAATCTCCCCCGGAACCGGATGAAAACCGGTCAGGAAAGGGCCCTGTTCGTCAAATCCAAGTTTAAAACTGCCTATCCCGGATACTATCATGGTAGTGATCCCTGCCGAGATCGGTTGTGACCTGAGTTCCTTCGTCCCGTTCGAAAAGAGGATCTCCGTGAATGTACCCAGGTCCGATATCGAAGCACCTACATTGATCGTGAGGTTCCCGATAGAGTAATGATCAAGGTCGTATTCTACCATCTCCCGTTTGAGGATTATTCCCTCATCCCCGGACTGTTCGAACGAATATGATAGATTGTTTGCGCTTTTCCCGAGATCATCCTTCACCTCTTCAAAGGGATAGGCCAACCATTTGATGGAAAGCCTTACATATCCGGGATCAAATAGATCGACATTCACCAATCCTTCCGGGACACCATTGAGGGTCCATTGACCATTCTCGTCCGAGAAGGTCTCCCGATCCTGGCAAATTACATGAACACCCTCAAGAGGTTCATCGTCCGTATCTTTGACCTCTCCGGTAAGAATGGTCCGACCGTCCATGGAATCGAGGTCAAATGTAACATAGAATATGAAAGCCCCGAACACCAGGGTCGATAGGCCAAGCAGAAAGAAAAGACCCATGGCTATATTCTTCTTGGTCTTCATCATATCTCCTCCGATGTCTCCATCTCTACATTGAATCCGAAATGCACATCGTTGTTCGATCCCTCATAGATATTTCCACCCTTTGGTACAGGCATCTTGATCGAGCCGTCCACCAAACCTCTGGCAATTTCCTGAACCTCCTTGAGATTGATGACATGGGCCCCGTAAGGTTCAAGGAGATCGATCATTCCCCTTATATGGCCCTGTCCGACCACTGCAAGGATATGTTCGTGCTTCTTTGATATTTCGATCAATCGTTTTGACATATAGCGGTCCCTGTAATCAACAATATCTCTCTTCAGGGTTGGAAAATAGTTCTCGAACTGCTCCATGTACTTATCAGGGTCCTCTCCTATCTCCTTGATGCCCTCTTCCAGGGTCTTTTTCGGGATGATGGACGCACCGATGACAGATCCGAACAATTTGAGCTTCTCCGACATTGAAAGCTTCTGGAAAATGTTCATCACCATGGGAGAGGCCTCTATATCAATGAAATAATGAGGGATCCCTATTTCACCGGCAGCCTCAGCCGCTCCTAGCATCTCCTCGCCTACCTGGGCTCCCTGGGTTTCAGCGGCCTTGTCATAGATCCTCTGGAGCCTCCTGAAGAGAAATGGAGCTTCACCCTGCTCTCTGGTACCGGTCTCAAGTGCGTCGAACCTCAGTCTGTCCAGCTCAAGACATACCGCATCGGGTCTTCTGGTCAATACGATGTACTTGACAGCCTCCTTTATGGAGAAAACATGACCGATACCAACAAGCGTGATCATCATGAACCGATTTGTGAGAAGAGCGCCCATATTTATAAATTGGCACAGGCAGGTCTAGAGACCCAGGTCATTGAGGTCTTCGCCCATTTCCAGAGCATACTTCTTGAGGGCTTTTTTGGCACCCTCGGTCAGGTCCTCCGGCGGGTCAATGTAAACGACCACGTAGAGATCACCGTGTTCACCGGTCACCGGGTCAGGGAAACCTTCGCTCTCTATGAGGAACTCTGTCCTGCTCTTTGTCAAGGAAGGTATCCTGAGGGTCCTTCTTCCTTCCAGAGTGTTGACCCTCTGTTTCCCCCCAAAGACAGCTTTGGGGAGCGAGATCGACTCTTCGATATACAGGTCATTATCGACCCGCTTCATGTTCGGAAGCTCCTCGACGTTCACTGTTATTAAAAGATCCCCTCTCGGACCATTCCCAAGGCCGTATCCTCCTTTACCATTTATCTTAATTATTGCACCGTCTTCTACCCCTGGAGGAAGAGAGAGGATCACATTATCAGAACCGTTCACCAGTCCGACACCCGAGCAGCGCTGGCAGAACTGCTGCATCAGTATTCCCCTGCCGTTGCATGTGGTACATATGATCCTCTGATTGATATAGCCTTGAGGGGTCTGCACAGGCTGAAGTAATGCTCCTGAGCCTCTACAGGTGGGGCATGTCGAGACCGGTGTACCCGGAGCAGACCCTGAGCCACCACAATTGGTACATCTAACAGGCATCTTGACATCGACACCTTTCTTTACACCCGAGAAGGATTCCTGAAAGAGTATCTTCATTACAAGCTTGACATCCGAGCCTCTCTGAGGTGCAAGGGGCGGACCTGTATATACAAAACCAACAGACTGTGGTACAGGAGATTGATTTGATGCTGAACCAGATCTCATGAGCTCAAGGTCATACTTTTCTCTCTTCAAAGGGTTTGAAAGTATCTCGTACGCTTCCTTGACCTTTTTAAACCTATCGGCCGCACCGGTAGAGTCGTCCTTGTTCAGGTCAGGATGGAGGTTCTTGGCAAGTTTCCTGTAGGCTTTTTTTACATCATCCTGGGTGGCATCGTCCTCGATCCCTAGTATGGTGTAATGATCATCAGCCAATATATCACCTTTCAGGAGGGAATGGTCATTATATCGTTATCCTATTTTATTCTATCCAACTCCAAAGAAAAAAAAGAGAGGGTCCGATCGGACCCTCCTTTCCGATCACTCCGTGATCTTCAACTTTGCGCCGCATTCAGGGCACTGAACCCTTAGGGGTCTTTCAGGAGAATCGATCTCGATCTCATTCCCGCATTTGGGACAATCAATGAGTTCGGGCTCATATTTCGGTTCCTTTTTCCCCTTCTTCCTGGGCTCCTCTTCCTCCTCCTCATCCTCCGAAGGTTTCTTCACCTTCTTTTTAGGTTTCTTCTCCTCTGTCTCTTCCTTTTCTTCCGAGGAGGATTTCTTGACCTTCTTCTTGGGTTCCTCTTCCCTGGGAGCTTTTTTCGACTCATCTTTCCGATCCTCTACCGGTTTCTTCTTGGGTGGGGATCCCTTTATAGTTCCCTTTGCCCCGCAGTGCGGACAGGTGATCTTCAATGGCCTCTTGGGCGAGGTTATCTTTATCGGTTTCTTGCACTTCGGACACTTTATCGTGATCGGTTCATAGCCTTCTTCATCATCCCCACGGATACCGGAGTATGCATCGGCGAACAAGCTCTGGGACTTTTCTGTAAGAATGTCTATGGCCTCCTTCAGTTCCTTGACGTTCTTACCCTCCATCTGGACCTTGAGCTCTTTCAGTGCGATCTTGGTCTCTTTCATCTTATTCTTGTCCAGTTTATCCTCAAGCTCCACGATCGCTTTCTCCGTGGAATAGATCATGGCATCCGCCTGGTTCCGAAGTTCTGCAAGTTTCTTCTTCTTCTTGTCTATCTTCTCATATTTGTCAGCGTCCTCTATCATCCTGGAAACCTCATCTTCTGTCACACCGGAGGAAGGTTGTATGGTGATCTTCTGTTCCTTGCCAGTAGCGAGGTCCTTCGCTGAAACGTTTACTATACCGTTCGCATCTATATCGAAGGTAACCTCGATCTGTGGCACGCCTCTAGGAGCGGGGGGTATCCCGATGAGATGGAATTTTCCAAGGGACTTATTGTCAGTGGACATCTCCCTCTCTCCCTGTACAACATGTATCTCCACCGATGTCTGGTTGTCCTGCGCGGTCGAGAAGATCTGGTTCTTTCTGCAGGGTATCGTTGTATTCCTGGGAATGAGCTTAGAGGTAAGTCCACCAACAGTCTCTACGCCAAGGGATAAGGGTGTTACGTCGAGAAGCAGGACATCCTTGACCTCACCGGTCAGAACTCCACCCTGAATGGCCGCTCCGATCGCAACGCATTCGTCCGGGTTGATACCCTTATTGGGTGCCTTTCCGAAGAACTCCTTAATAAAATTCTGTACTGCAGGTGTCCTTGTCATCCCACCTACCAGGAGTATCTGCTGGATCTCCTTTGGAGTCAGGCCAGAATCCTTTAATGATCTCTTTGTCGGACCTTTTGTGGCATCGATTAGATCCTCCGTGAGGGATTCATATTTTGCCCTTGTCAGGGTATAATCGATATGTTTCGGACCATCACTGTCGGCTGCGATATAGGGCAGGTTGATGTTCGTGTCGAGTCTAGAGGAAAGTTCGATCTTTGCCTTTTCCGCAGCTTCTTTCAATCTCTGCATCGCATTCCTGTCCTCACGAAGTGAAATGCCGCAATCTTCATCGAACTTTTCTATTATCCAGTCCATGATCCGAGCATCGAAATCATCACCACCAAGCAGATTGTTACCTGATGTGGCCTTGACCTCGAATACACCCTCGCCAATATCCAGGATAGACACATCGAACGTTCCACCGCCCAGGTCGAACACAAGGATTGTCTGCTCGATGTCCTGCTTGTCGAGACCGTATGCCAGTGATGCTGCCGTGGGTTCGTTGATTATTCTCAGGACCTCCAGTCCGGCGATCCTCCCTGCATCCCTTGTCGCCTGCCTCTGAGGGTCCTCAAAATAAGCGGGAACTGTAATTACAGCCTTATCGATCTCCTCTCCCAGGTATTCCTCGGCATCTTTTTTAAGCTTCCTCAGGATCATGGCCGAGATCTCCTGGGGAGTGTACACCTTTTCATCGACCTTTACCTTGTATTTTGTCCCCATCTTTCTCTTGATCGAGGATATTGTCCTCTCGGGATTGGTCACGGCTTGCCTTTTTGCAACCTGACCGACAAGTATCTCACCATCTTCCGTAAAGGCCACAACGGAAGGCATCGTCCGGGTTCCTTCCGCCGTGGGTATGACCACAGGCTCCCCCCCCTCCAGAACTGCCATTGCCGAATAAGTTGTCCCAAGATCTATTCCGATAACCTTTGCCATGCTCATCACCCTCCTAATATCTTATGAATGGATACACCATTATCGAGTAATTTTCAAAGACCACGGATATTGCTATTATCCAACGGATTTGTTTCAACATTACAATACTATTTATATGTTTCTACGTTCATCAATGAAAGAGATCTCACATGGAGGTGATCTTGGACCGGAGCCAGCAACTCAAATACCCAACCGAGTTGACCCCCCATACCATTAGATCACTCCGAATCCAGCTCCTCTATGTCCTCAAGCTCCTCCTCGACCTCGTCAAGATCGGGTATCTCCTCTTCTTCCGAACCTTCTTCCTTCTTTTTCGACACCTTTTTGCGGGGTTCGCCACCCCGTGATACATTTACTTTCGCAGGTCTGAGGACAATATCTCCCATGACATACCCCTTGGATTGTACACTTATCACAGTTTTGTCCGGTACAGAAGTATCCGTCACCATGTCGATAGCTTCATGGAAGTGTGGATCGAAGGCAACATTGATCGGGTCCAACATTTCAACATTTGTGTCCGAGAGGACCTTCAACATGTTCTTTTTTATGGAATCGAGGCCATCCATGATCAAGGAGACCTCGGGTTTGTAATCATACTTCCTTCCCTCCAGGATCGCTCTGTCCAGATTATCGATTATCTCTATTAGCCCGATGAGGACCTTTTTTTGATCCTGTTTGACCTGTCGGTCCACATCTGATTGCATCCTCTTCCTGATGTTATCGAAATCCTTCTGGTTCCTGTTGAGTTTTTTCTCATAAGCCCCGACAAGTGCTATCTTGTTATTGACCTCATCTTCCAATCTTTCCTTCTCGGAGCGAACACTGTCAATTTCATCCTCGAGAAGTTCCATTTCATGCTCGTAAGATCCTCTCTCATCTTCAAGTTCTTTGAGTTGTTTTTTAAGGTTCTTCATCTCGCGAAGGTCCATGGCCAGTTTTCTCTTTATTCCATCGGGTACCGGATTTCTCTTGGCTGTTATTGAAGGTGTTGCTTTTTTCTTGGGGGGGCGTTCTTCTTCTTCTACTTCTTCCACTTCTTCTTTCTTCTTTTCTGATGTTTTAGTAGTCTTAGGTTTGGATCTCTTTTTTGATAGTACCTTCTTTTTTGATGATGATGATCTCGGCCTTTCTCTTCTTCTACCACCTTCATCATCCATATCGAACTCGATTTTTTCGTCGAAGCTCATGATAACCACCAGATGGCCATTTAATTCACGAATGGTACGTTAGTAGATAATATTTTTCTATTCATTGTCTTTTAAGCGATTTAAAAAAAAACAGTTTTGAAGTTCTTCGGGTGTTTTCAATCCCCCAGAACGCCATCAATGGGGTGTGATACAGAACCGATCAGGTGCTCTTTCCATTCCTCCTTACAGTAATGGTCATGATGTTTCAGTTTTGAGGGATCGTTATCTATCGAAAAAGAAGTGATCGCCCCAAGTATCCCCTCATCACATTCTCCGCAATTGTGAGCTCCCCTCTTCCGACCCCCGGCCGTCGGAGAGGACATGATATGATTACCATCGGCATATTCATATCCTCTATCCAAAACCTCCAACAGGCTCCACAACCACGGTGGTCTGTACAAGCCTTTCCGGAACAGGTCCTCCACAGGTGTTTGGGACTGGATGTTCATCGGGTTCACAGAGATCCTGGACCCTGGGAATACCTCCGACACCCTCATTATCGAGGTGATGCAATCCTGTATGGCATTGGCCTCTCCAAGGAAGGGAGGTTTCATCAGAAGATATGACTTTAAAAGGCAACCCGCATCGCAGATAATACGTCCTCCCTTCACGTAATCCGACCAGGTAAAACCCTTTTTAATATGGACCGCCCTGATCTCATCCGAGGATGTTTCAAGACCGACCGCTATCTCCAGTGCATCAACATTATGGGATATTCTTTCCAATCCATCAGGATCTATGAACTCCGGTCTTGACTCTATCAATAATCTTGCCATGGGTGCCTTCTCACCAATCACCCTGGACATCTCAACCTGGGTTTCTGCAGGGATCTCCCACGGATCAAGGTACGAACCCGACGTGAATATCTTGACATAGGGTTCATCATTGTAGCTTTTCATTGCATGCTCCACTTGTTCTTTCAGGTCAGAAGAGGTTACATCGGGATAGACTATCCTGTTGTACCCGCACATCGTACATCCAGACCTCTTTGCCCAGGAACACCCTCGGGTCTTCAGGATCATGACCAGGGCATCAGCCTCTTTGCGATCTATGGAATCCTTTTCCTTCCATACGGAAAGAGGTATCAAATTCGATGCAACGTTCCGGGCGGTCATGATAGCATCACTTCCCCTTTGCCACCGAATATATCTGAACATGCATTATATCATCTATTATCATCACAGCCGATGGATCGACCACGCCACTTTCCATTAGAAGACCAACACAATGGTTGCCTACGATATTGGCCGAGGTTACGTGGCTTATGATATTAAGGAACGTATCGTCATTGACCGTGTCCCCACCGTAGAAGTTCTGCGATATCGGAAAGGGAACATCACCATTATTCAGTCTCCTTCCAAGAAGTTGGCGATCACAGGCTGCAAGTATCAGTTGTCCCTGTATGGAATGCAATTTCATGGAGATCGATGGATCTTCGTTCATCTTATTCACATCCTAAAGTACACTGAACTCTCCTGATCGGGGTTCGAATATCGCACCCTCATCCTGAAGCTTTTTCAGATACCTATCAAGTTCGGCCTCTGTAATGTTCCTGTCCTTGGCAATTTGTGCAAGGTCGCTTCTGGTGATCCTGCCTTCCTTGGTCTTCGATTCTCTGATGATGCTGATGATCTCGTACATCTTATCTTTCTGGCTTTTAAAACCGGATCCCATTATTCCATCGATGTCAAAATCCCCCGATTCGGTCATGGCCACATCTTTCAGGGAGGTCTCCATCAATCTTATCGATGTTTTAGCATCTGCCAGCGTGACCGTATTGCTGAGTCTTATCCTTGCTGACGCCTCCGCCATTCTTATCAAAGCCTCCAGCTGCCTTGCCGTCAATGCGACCCTACCGGAATCTCCCATTGGTCCGGCACTTCTCTCCCTGAGTGATACGTAGAAATCAATGATCTCCGACATGGCTTCCTCTGTGAGAATAGGGTAACAGATCCTTTTAGAATAAGCAACATACTTACGAAGCTCCTCCGGATCGATCGCGGGCATTGCCTCGTTGAGTTCGGGATCCTCGTTATCGATCATTGTCTCATATGTCTTGTCACCGATGAGTGATAGTCTTCGGATCTCTCCTATCCTGTGATGCCTGATCACGGACCTGGCTAGCTCACGGTCCTTCTTGTTATCGGGTTCATCGGTCATGGTAAAAATAAGATCGAACCTGGATTTCAAAGGAGGAGGAAGATTTATCTGGTCATGCCTTCCCTCTCCAGCTCTGAACCTTCCCTGTTTCGGATTGGCAGCCCCAAGTACGGAGCAACGACTCTGCAGCGTCGACTGTATCCCGGCCTTGGCAATGGAAACGGTCTGCTGCTCCATGGCCTCATGCATGGCCGAACGGTCCGAATCAGTCATCTTGTCAAGCTCATCTATGCATGCAAGTCCCTTGTCTGCCAGGACCATGACACCAGCTTCGAGAGTATACCTACCTTCACCGAACTCATCTTTGATCACTGCTGCGGTCAGGCCGGCCGCTGACGCGGACTTGCCGGATGTGAATATCCCCCTCGGTGCCAACCTTGCCATATATGTCAGCAGTTGGGACTTGGCAGTTCCCGGGTCCCCAACGAGCAGTATATGGATATCCCCTCTTCCTTTGGAACCATCCGGGAATTCCTTGTTCACTCCTCCAAACAGTTGCAGCATGAGTGCTTCCTTGATATGGTCAAGTCGGAAGATGGAGGGGGCTATGGACCTGATGATCTTCTTGTAGATGGCCGGGTCCTTTGCCAGCATCTTCGCCCTATCGATATCCTCTTCGGACAGGTTCATCTCGTCGAATACCTGGTCGTCCATCTTCACATAGTTGCCTTGAAGGTAAATATCAAACACTGTAGCCTTCACCTGCCCTTCCTTCCTCTGTTTTGCCTTCAGGATACCCGTCAAATTAACCTTGTCCCCCGGGGCAACCTTGCCGCATGTGTCATCCTCTAACAGGATGGATATCCTTTGAGGCTGGTCTCCACCTCTCAGGTCCTCGGGTATCTCCTGGATCTCTATCTTCTGGGAGTCGATGAACCTGGATCTCTGCGGGATGAACTTGAAGGTCGTTGACCCGGTCCTCTTTCCGCAACCTCCATCATCCTTGTTGCATTCGAGCGGTTCACTGAAAACAAAGGATTCCTGTACGATCTCCTGCTCATGGCCACATGATGAACATGAAAAGACACCCTGAAGCAACTTCGGTCGAACTTCAGTGGCCTTCCTGACAATACCTTCCATGGCTATGAAATGGGTTAGATCTTCTGCGCGAAGTTTCCTGATATTTATCCATTGGCTCCGGTAAAGGTCTTTTATCCTGAGGTTTATTGGAACATTCAGATCAGGGTCCAGAAGACTGGCGATGGCAACTTCTCCCTCTTTCAGGGTCATCTCCGGCTGTTCCAGAACGATCTCTGCAAGGTTGCCGCTCGCATTGAAGATATCGTTGAACTCCAGGACCAACGACTTGATCTCTGGTGATGATTCGGCGATGTACCGGATCTGATCGGATAGGTCCCTCGATCGAAGATATTCCTGCCAGAGCTGGAAAACATATTCCTGGTCCACATACTTTGACATTACCCTTCACCTATGAACGGACCCAAAAAAGACCCCTTTTCAGGGTCCATGGTCCGCACCTGTATTTTACATCTCTCATTCCAGTGGAAACAATGGCAGTTAAGGGGTTGCCCCGGGGGGAGATATGAGAAAGTGATAGGTCAATATTTATCAGGCATCAGATCGATCGACCTTCATGTATTGTATCGTGAAGTGTCCTTTCTGCAGTAACCTCCAGGGTGGACATTATCCCGTGAAGACCACAAGATGCCTAAGATGCTCACATCATATAGATATGATGAAGATCTCACCCGTAAGTGTCTTCGATACACTTGAAAGGATGCAGGCTACCCTGAAGGCCATTAAATGGGAAGGTGGGGAGAATAAGATATTGCATGAAGAAATATCGGAGCACAGGGGATCGGTCGACCATTATGCCTCGGGAAGAAGCAGAGATAGCCTGAGAAGGTATATCTTGAAGGTCTTGGACAGGGACATGGACAGGGAACACCTTTTGACCCATCTAATCGAAGAAGGGTACGATCGGGTCCTGATCGAAGACGTGATAGAGGAGCTCTTGATAGCAGGACTTCTGCACTATCCAAGTTACGAGATGCTCAGGAAAAGCTGAAAAGATCAGACCGTGAGAATATCCGAATATTCTTCGGATATGAAATAATGTATGTTCCGCCCCTTCTTCCTTTTTTCAAGAAGTCCATTCCTCGAGAGCTCACCAAGATGGTAGGACATATCGGTCTGGGTTCGGTCCAGGATCTTGGAAAGTTTATTTGGGACGATCCCGGGATTCTGCAGTATTATCTCCATTATCCTAAGCTGGAACGGTGATATATAATCCCTGATGGTTGCCTGTCTACGATAACTGCTCACATAGAAGAGCTTGTATTTCCCCATCTTCTTGGAATATACCATATCCTCACGTTCCAGTACACGAAGATGATGTACCAGAGAGCCGTCGTTGAGGTCCAGGTTCCTCTTTAGCTCCGAATAATTGGCGCCAGGTTTGGCCTTCAGATAACCGAGGATCTCGTGTCTGGTCCCCTTCTCGATCTTGCTTTTCTTGATCTTTGAATACAGAGGTATGAGAAGACCGAGCAGCTTGAATTTGAGAACCTCACTTCTGAGACCGAATATGGTAAGGCTGAACAATCCAGTACCCAGTATGAAACCAACGGTGGGAAGGATCAAAGGTGGTATGATCTTGGGTTCCTCCGGGGTTGGAGAGATGATCACAGGTAACGATGGAGAACCTTCTTGCGTTACCTCCTCTTTTTGAGGTATCTCCTCACCTTTCCAGGTCGTGCCTCCGGAGGGGGTCACTCCGTTCATCGCCTCATCGATCACTTCTTCCTCGAGTGTATCATACTCATCCTCTTCGATATGGACATTCTCATCGGGTGTTGGTTCAATGAACAGGAAGAAAGGATTTTGATATACCAACAGGTTGTTATCCTCGATCGACTCAAGGATCTCATTATAGGGATCTATCATCAATGAAAGGTTCCTGACGGAAATATCGACCTTCCAATAGACTACAAGTTCTCTTGCCTCCTCCTTGTAGATCGAAGGGACCTGATACATGCCCATAAACTTGTCTTCTTCCATGAAAATGACCTTGATCGGTCCGCTTTCGATGCCGCCTATGGACCTGATGGAGAACGTTATGGAAATTATATCCATGTCTTGGGCATTTGAATCGGAAAGCAACATGTAATCTTCCCTTGCTGTTACATCCAGATAGTCCGGTTCCACAATGAAGTGAAGTATATTATCGGACATGTATTCGTCCGGGACCCTGCCCTGAGGATCCAGTGATACTTCGAAATATGAGGTTCCCTCTGTCGCTCTCCAGGTCCATCTGATCTCTCTTGTCGAACCTGCAGGAAGGTCCAGCTCCATATAGGTCAGGATATTCCCGTCTTCCATGACATCAACCTGAATTTGGCCCTCATCCTCTGTCCCATGATTGTGGACGGATGCAAAGAATGTAATGACCTGATTGATCACTATCGTGTTCGGAGAATACCTCAGCCCATCGATGGATATGTCATGGGCTACGACTGGGTCCGTTGTTACATAATAGATCTGGTCCTGGGGGATATCATTGCCAACCCTGTCGGCCATGCTCAGTCTTACTTGCAGGTCGTCACCTTCAACATTATCGATCTCGAGCTTCAATCTATCATCGATCAATGCCGAGGAAGGAATATCTGTCCAAGGTATTATCATCTCATCTCCATCGAGGATCGAATACTTCATCGACTGCGTCCTCAATCCGGAACCTTCCTCGTTCAATGCCCAACTCATGAAGAGGTTCCCGTCGACGGAATTGTATCTGAAATCTCCCATTGAAGGTGGTGTTGAATCTATTTTAAGATCGAACCTTGCCCCGCCATGGACAACAGACCCGGAAGGGTGCTCCATAACCACGAACTCGAAAGTGTCGGGCCCATCTATTTTTGGTACAGGTAACGAGAAGGAGACTGCTCCAAGCTGTTCTCTCAAGCTGGGAGAATATTCCCAGAACCTGCCAAAGGAATCCTCCACACCTATAGTGACATCACCCGGGTCAGGTGATACCTCCGGAACTCCCTCGAAATGAATGCTGATCTGCTTCAGGAGTATATTCTCCCCCCCTTTAATGAAAAGGTCATCGGTCAGGATGTTTGGGTCATCCACAATGATGATCGGTTCTCCGCTGATCTCGATATCAGGTTCAAAAGTATAGGCTTCCTCGAGGATCTCATTATCAAGATTACCATAGGTATCGACAACGGTGACCTCTATGTCCTTTGTGAAGTCCTTGGGGAAGGTCCAATCGAACGATAGGGCGAAGAGTATCTCCCAGTGTCTACTTGTTGCATTGAACTTTGCTGATGTCCTTTCCATGTCCACCCTGATCAGATCGTAAAGGCTCTCGGAGACCAATACAGTATTTCGACCAAGATCGTATGTAATGTTCATGGAAGGGTGGTTATTGTCCAGGAACAATGTGACCACTTCGGGTGAAGGGCCTTTTGTATCAATGATGAAATCAACTGGTGTGTTCGGAAAGATCTTCTTGTTCACCATTGACGATATCTGGATGTTCTCGATCGACAGAGAGATGTGCTTTGGGTCTTCGGAGGACCCATCGATACCACCGTTCACCGGAATAGGGCCATCGATATCTTGGTTGGCAACCTGTTCGGTTTCCCTGAAAGAGACCATCTGGGTATACTTAGCGGAAGCATCCAAGTTCAGTACGAAAAGTGCAGCTGTCATTATGACCATGACGATCGCAAATGTCCTTATCGTGGATGGTCGCATTTTTGGTCTCCTACTATACCTTAATGTACATATGTTCGATGCGATCTTTAGTTAATAATGATTTCCCTTTCATAAGCATTTTTTCCGCCCAGCCTTGACTGATCGGACCTCATGCAAGAGGTGAGGTCCGGGACTCCCATCTCGAGTGAAAGGAAGAGTGGTTGTGCCACGGGGAAAATTCGACGGCACAACCGGGGTTTCAGATTCCTAATAGAGGTTTTATATATGAGCATGATCGCCTGGAGAGGGGGAGCTCATCCCCCCCTCTCCTTTTTCGCTATACGAACTACGTTGCCTTGGTTTCCGTATCACGAAGGTTGGAAAGCTGTAGTCGCTTATTCTGACAGCCTGCGCCTTCTGGTCCGAGAAACTCCTTATATCGAGAGGGGTTCCGGAGCCCAGTTCATTTCCGGTCTTAAGGAAATGAGTGGAAGCAACTATATCGCGCACGAAAGCACGGGCATCACTTCCATGAGCTCCGGAATTGGGGTTGTTTTGGGGTTCAAGGTGTGTAATGGATGATCGTTTCAAGGGGTTTTCCCCGGTCCTAGCTCGTTCGTCGTAATTCAGTTCTATCACTACCACGAAGACCCCGAGAAATATATATATAAAGATTTGAAAAATAATTGAACTATTATTTAAAGCTTACTTAGTAATGAAACTGGAGCCGGTAATCATGTCTGGGTTATCACATGGACGATCTGACCTTTGACCATGGTTGCATTTACCCTCATCATCTCCCGGTCGATCACTATCATATCCGGTGAGGAACCCACAATAAGTTCTGGACAGTAATGATCGTCTTGCAGGGATATCCTAGCAGAATTGATGGTGAATCCCTTTATCATTTCATTCAAGCTCAACCTCTGCCTTGGGTCCCGATGTTCAAGACCTCCCTTCATCGCGAACAAAGGTCCGGGAGGCATCATATCGGTACCGAAACACCATTGTACTTTAGAATCTACTACCGATCTGAAAGGATTCAGGCATTTTGCATGATGTCCGAGTGCTCTCTCGTAAAGGCCGTCATTTCCACCCCATAGAAATTGAAAGTTCGGTTGCAGGCATAAGGCCCCTTTTCCTTTACTCATCGATGCGAGATGTGAAATTTCGATGGATTCGGCATGCTCCAACCTGTATGGTGATCCGAACGATCGTAGGATGCCCACACCTTGCGAGATCGCCCTGTCACCTATGCAGTGAACCATCGGGACCATGCCCTGATCGTAACTTAAGGTTACCCTTTTTTTGAGTTCATTATCCTCATGGACAAGAGGGAAGGAGGGTGAGTCAGTATAATCCACGGAAAAGCTTGCCGTCCTTGCTCCTATTGAACCGTCCAAGAAGAACTTTTCGAAGGCGAAGGGAACCATCTTATCATCATTCACTTCCGATGAAAGCACTCCGTTCCGGGATGACAACGGGACCACCCCTTCAAGGTCTCTGTCATCATCCCTTATCATTGCATATGTCATGACCAGTGTCCGACTTGTGCGTGAGATTGCCTCTATCATCCTTTCAAAATGGGACAATGGAACGATGTCCACACCTCCAATGACCCCTACAGAATAGGACGCATCAATGGCGTTTCTTAAAAGGTCCGAAAGCGTTGGGAGATCTATCGGCAGTCTCCATGGCAGGTTCATGGCAATATCTTCCATGATAGGGGAATGGCCCATATCTCCTTGTTCCAGACCGAGCCTCCCTATTCCCTCTGAATTTGCCAGTGCTATATGGCCGCACACCCTTCTTATGATCGTGGGGACCCAGCCAAACTCTTTTTCAAGAAAATACCCGTTATCGAGCCTACCCTCCTGGAACCGGGAATCATCATAGCCGGTTCCGAAAACGATACCGGTCCTGTCGTAAAGAAAGTTCTTTTCTCTTCCTTCGACAACGTTCGATATCTTACCCGATACGTCATCGACCGAATTACACATGGATAGGTCAACACCGGATCGGGTAATGGACCATTGGAGAAGATGCATGTGCGCGTCAATGAAGGCCGGACAGAGGAAACCACCCTCAAGGTCGAACATCTTCGCTCGTGACCTTTCGAAGGATGGTATGCTCCCGGCGAAGGACAGGTTCTCTATCATTCCACCCCTAAGGAGGAGCTCACCCTTTCTGAACCGCAACTCACTGCTATCCCATACCGATCCGTTAACGAACAACAACCCATCATCATCAGGGATCATACCATCCACGGGATACATACAGGGACCATTGCGGTTTTGATATTTACCTTTGGGCGGGGGAATGTTTTTTTAAGGATCCATGCATGGACGTTAGAGGTCTGATGCATTGAGAGTACCTGAAAGGACGGATATAACCATCATAGGTGCAGGTCCTATTGGTTGTTATACCGCATGGATGCTGTCGAAAAAGGGTTTCTCCGTCGGGCTTCTCGAGGAGCATCCCGAAGTTGGCCGACCCGAACAATGCGCCGGTTTGGTCAACCGGTCAATGTTCGACCTTCCTGAGCTGGATAAAGTGATCGATAGGGTTAGACTTAACGATATCACGGGAGCGGACATCTACTCACCTGGAGGAAAATACCTGAACCTGAGGGCAAATAAGGTAAAGGCCATATCCATGGACCGGGCAAGGTTCGACAAGGTCCTTCTGAAGAATGCCGCCGATGCAGGGACCGAAACACTCCTATCCGTCAAGGCCATTGGCATAGATAGGAGGAACGATGGAGGATTCGATGTCAATTTTAGGGGCCTTTCAGGGGAGGGCATTATCAAGACCAGGATTCTCATAGGTTGTGACGGAGCTTCTTCTTCCATTAGAAGATACCTGGGTCTCGAGAAACCTTTCAGCATCATACCAGGAGCTGCATTTCAGGTCGAGATAGATGAAGGGTCCGTTCCGGATGACATTGTTGCTGTCTTCACAGGGGAAGAGACTGCGAAAGGCTTCTTCGCATGGGCTGTTCCGGCCGGGACAAGAACATCCATGAGGATCGGTCTTGCAGCAGAGGACGGAAATTCACTGAGAAAAGGCTGGACCAACCTCCCCCACGATGCTAGACTTGCGGAATGGTTGGGGCTCGATGGTGATAGAACCGCTCATACAAGTGAGATATCCTTCAACATTGGTATCGTTCCCATGGGTTCCCCCCGAACGATAATCTCCGGTAATGCTCTCATTCTCGGTGATTCAGCTGGAATGGCAAAACCCACATCCGGGGGAGGCATATATCCAGGATTGCTTGCGGTGAACGACCTTGTTCGTTCCGTGGACAAGGCCTGTGACATCTCTCCAGATGCCCTCGAGTTGTTCCGGTCCTCATGGTTGTCCGGTTACGGTAAGGAACTGTCAAGGTCTCGTTTCTTCAGGAAATTGATCAGTCAGGTCAAGGACGAAGAGGTTGAGGAGGTGGTTAAAAGACTTTCGGACCCTGAACTGATGGAGATCATCAACAGGGAAGGTGATATAGATCACCCGTTGAGGCTCGCTCTGCTTCTAATAAGGAAAGAGCCTTCGCTCCTGAAGCTGATACCAAGGTTCTTACCCATGATGAGGAACATAGTGTAAGGCAGGTTCATAATGACTTGATCTGCTGCCCGTAAAGTCCTATTACCTCACGAACGGTTGTCGCGTCATATGGGCCCTTGTCATCCCTGATCCTCCCTGTGAACCTCGGGAACCTGAGAGCAAGTCCCGCATTGTCCTTCAAATATCCCCAGGCACATGTATGGACCGGGGAGAAAGTGATCTCGGCCGCTTTCACCTCCAGGACAATGGATGGTATTATGTATACATCCGGCTCCATTCTGGTATCCACCTTGGGATTTTGGCCCCCCGGGACCTGAAGCTCCGTGAGAAGAGCTGGCAGTTCCTCAAGATGCCGATCGTTGAAACCGCTTCCCAGTTTGCAGATCGTCCTGAATACGTCATCATCACTATCATATGCTGCCATCAGGAATGCACCGAAGGTACCCCCTCTTCTTCCGCTTCCGTGATACGCTCCGATGATCACAAGGTCCATCGTGTCCATCAGTTCTGAATGATAGTCCTTTTTGTATTTTATCCATAACCATCCCCTGTTCCCCGCCTGATATATCGAACCCTCCCCTACAGATTTGGCCATAACTCCCTCACACCCATCATCAAGAGCCACCAAGAAGAAATTCTCCCCCTCATCCGCATCTGTCATTATTTCCATTCTCGAAAGGGCCAGACCAGATCCTGTGTCCATTCTCTCGGAAAGGTCCGGTATCGCTTGACGGATCGCATCCCTTCTTTCCAGATATGGTTTCCCTATGTATTCGCTCCCGTTCAGATAGAGACAGTCAAAAAGGACCAGTATCACCGGGACCTCCTCGATCTTGTCCTCAAGATCATATTTTCGGCCTCTCCTCTGTGAGATGACCTGGAATGGAAGCATTCTCCCGGTTCCAGATTCCACCGGAACACATTCACCCTCAAGGATACAGTCCTGCCCTTTGAACATCGATCCCAGGTATCCGGCAACATCCGGGAACTGGTCCGTGATGTTCTCAAGCTGCCTCGAGAAGAGTATAACGTTCTTCCCCATATCTGTGATATGGGCCTGCACCCTCAGACCGTCGTACTTGTATTCCAACGCTACCTTGCCCCCCATCTTTTCCATGATCCCTGAGATGGATGGTAACCTCTCCCCGAGCATTGCTCTCAGAGGGATCCCCGGGGTCACATTGATATGTCCCATATTACCTATCCCACCACTCGCCAGGAGCGATGCTATGTAACCCAGGTCCGGATGGATGTTGTATGCTCTAACGATGGTCTCACGGTTCTCCTGAACGACCGACCTGATCTTCTGGACCCTTTCGGTCATTGATCGTACAACATCCTTTTCCATACCTTTTTCCTTTATAAGGGTCCTGGTTTCTGCAAGTGTGCTCATTGCGGTCGCCAGATGCTTTCTTACAGCTTGAACGAGTCCATCGTCGAGGGGAAGACCGTTATGGACCAAAAAATCGCCGAGTTCGTCGATCCCCGGGGTGTTATGATATGAGAGTGCATCTATCTGGGTCATGTCGGCGATGCCTAACCTCATCTTCTGACATACGGTCCTTGTCAGGTATTTGGCTTCCATTGGGGTCGAATCGTGGAGCAGCTCTGCGATCAACTTCAATTTAAGGTCCTGGGAGGAGCGCCCCTCTACGGAGGCTATCCTTGTCAGACTGGTGAACACCCTTGTGACCGTGAGAGGTTCATGGAACAGCGATGTCTGTCTCTTCTTGCCGACCAATATCTCCGCTGCACTTCCAATATCACCTTTTCTGACCCGTTCCTCCTCGATCTCCTCCACCGGAAGCATCGTCACCATATACAAGGCCTTGAGCACCAGCTTCTCGGCGACCCCCATCTCCAGACCCTCATATCCCGGTCGTATCTCTCCCTTGGTAAGCCGTACGACGGTCTCTATCAGTTCAAGAGGGGTTATACGGTAGAGTTCAACGAGCTGGTCGGTCATTTCCAACCTTCCGCTGAGTTCCTCTATCCTTCCATAGAACGAGCAAAGGTCGGAATACAACATGAACAGTATAACCGAAAGGAGGGATTAAACCGTTTGTGTTGGGGGAAAGATATCACAGAAAGATGATCATGACAGAGTTTCTCATTGTTGGGGGTGGAGACTGTTGGACCATGGAAACCAATTAATATTATATCCTGATTAACCGCTTAGCCGAAATACGCCCCGATGGTGTAGCGGTCCATCATCTCGGTCTGTCGAACCGAGGACACGGATTCAAATTCCGTTCGGGGCGCCATATTCCTTTTATCGATCTTAAGCCAGGGAGATAGGGATGAGCAAATGATGTATGACTATCTCAAGGTGTTTTAAATACCTGCTATGATTCCAGATATAGGTGATGGATATGGGAAATAAAAGGATCCTCAAGGGGAATAGGTTGCCTTTTTCCAGACGTATCATAGAATCAGCAATGGAGATAGGTCTCTATCCATATTTCATACCGGTCACCGGTGAGCAGGGGCACAGGGTGAAAATGAACGGAAAGGATACCGTGATGCTGGGTTCAAACAACTATCTTGGTCTCACCGAACATCCAGAAGTGAAGAAAGCTGCCAAGGACGCTATCGACAAGTTTGGTGTGGGTTGCACAGGGTCCAGATATCTCAACGGAACCCTGGACATCCATCTGGAAATGGAGGAACTCATAGCAGATTTCATGGGTGCCGAGGCAGCACTCATGTTCTCGACAGGTTATCAGACCAATCTGGGAACCATATATGCCCTCGCCGGAAAGGATGATTACATCATCTCGGACCAGTACAATCATGCTTCCATCGTAGATGGGGCAAGGATGTCAAGGGCAAGGGTGATCGTCTATGCACATAATGATATGTGTTCCCTCAAGGATGTGGTCGGGGAGATACCCGAGAGCATCGGTGCACTTGAGGTAACTGACGGTGTATTCTCCATGGAAGGTGATATCGTCAAGCTTCCAGACATCCATCGGATATGCAGGGAGAACGATATCATGATCATGGTCGATGACGCTCACGGTATAGGTGTCATCGGTCCCCACGGAAGTGGGACCGCAGCCCATTTCGGACTTGATGTGGATATCACAATGGGTACCTTCTCGAAATCATTGGCCTCCATGGGAGGTTTCATCGTCGGACGGGAGGACCTGATATTCGATATCAAGCATGCTGCAAGATCCCTCATGTTCTCAGCGGCGCCGCCTCCATCCAACGTTGCTACGGCAATGAAAGCCCTTCAGATATTGATGGATGAACCCGAGCACAAGGATAATCTATGGAAGAACGCGAATTATCTTAAGGACGGCCTTCACAAGCTCGGGTTCGACACCGGTGCAAGCGATACACCGATCGTACCTGTGATCATCGGCGATGAGCCACCCACCGTAGCATATTGGAAGCTGTTGCTCGATCGGGGGGTCTATACCAATCCGGTTGTATTTCCCGCCACACCGAAGGACAGAAACCTGTTGAGGAATTCAGTGATGGCCACCCACACGATCGACGATCTCAACTTTGCCCTCGACATGTACGAGGAGGTAATGCAGGAGATCCCTCTCGATGAACCCGAGGGATGAAGGTTTTCAGAAACAATTTTATCGACGCTCCCTCTTCACCATTTCCCAGCCACAGGGACCGTTGATCCGATGCGGGGGTACTCGAGCGGTCAAAGAGGCAGGACTTAGGATCCTGTGGTTAGTCCTTCGAGGGTTCAAATCCCTTCCCCCGCACATTTTTCTCTGGTCATTTTTTAATTATTTCAAAATAAATGCGATAATATTGTGATATACGATAAAAATGACCTTTGAATGAAAATGAACCAGAAGGTTTAATTATGAACCTGCTAGTCAAACCCATAGAGGCGAGCGGGAATGAAATATAGACCTGTCCAGTCCCTTTTCTTCGTAATGTTGCTGTTTACCACGGTCCTTACCATTGTACTACATAGTGTAAATGAGACAGATGGACGGATAGGCGATCTCGTAGCAGATACTCCCTCCCTTTCCGATTCTCCTCCCATGTCCATAGACGGGGATGTATCCCTTTTCGAGAATGCCACTCTGAACGGATGGCCAGGAACGGGAACTCCGGGTGACCCGATCGTAATAAATGGAATGGACTTCGACTCTAGCCAGACAGCTTACGCGGTAAGTATTGTGAACACTACCATGCAGATACTCATGCAAAACTGCACATTCCGCAACACTTCCATAGAGAACGATAATACGATCTCGGGTCTGAGGTTAATGAACAATTCGAAGATAAGCGTGATAGACTGTAACTTCACCGGTACGAGGACCGGTATCTATGCATTGAACTCACTTTTGGTAGTGATCAACTCCTCCTTCATATCGAACATCTGGTCCGGGATATGGGCATATGGCACTCATTGTGTTATCATCGACAATATGTTCATGGACCAACAGAACGGGGTCTATGTTCAGTATGGGGCCGCATCATCCATCACGGGAAACAACTTCACGAAGAACCGCCAGGGCATATACCTGGAATACTCTGATGGAACAAGTATAGAAAACAATGTTCTTTTAAGACATGACTCGAATGCTCTCTCCATATCCTACTCAAATGATATGATGATCACCAACAACACATATACCGATAACGATGTTGGTTCGTATCTCAGGGATTCGGACCATGCATCGATACAGAACGGGACCTTCAACGGTAATCGTTTGGGGGTCATCCTTATGCGATGTCTTAATATGATCATGATCAATTCGACGATCCGGGAATGCAGCAGCTACGGTGTCTACGTAACCAGTTCGTCAACTAGATGCAATATTACAAGAAATCATGTGAGTAATTGTCTCTCGGGCGTATATTTCGGCGGCACACCCACATCGAGCTACAACTATATTCACGAAAATACCATAGAAAATTGCATCCAGAACGGGATCTACATATATGGCAACCACCAATACAACCATCTCGTGGGAAACATCATAAACCATTGTCCTACCGGTATACGCTGCTACAATTCACAGAACAATTATTTCAGGGATAACCAGATAGACAATTCCGCCGAGAGCGGTGTTCTGATGTACTATGCTTCATCCTGTACGATCGGTGGCAACCGGATATCCAATTCCTTGCAGAACGGTGTCTCTATCATGAGCTCCAACGGAAATACGGTTGATAATAACGATATCATGACCAATACGGTCTCCGGCATCTATCTTGAGAATTCGGACCAGAACAGGTTCCTTGGAAACGAGATAGCCGGATCGAAGACCGGGATAGAGAACACCTTCAGTGATGGGTCCACTGTTCAGCAGAACCATATTTCAAAGTGTGTATATGGCATAACGTTCAGAGGGGGCGACAGGGCAGTGATAGGCCATAACACCCTGTTGGATTGTTCCCTATACGGATTGACCCTTTCCGAATCCAACGGGAACATCATCACGAACAATACCATCCAAAAGAGCAAATTCCACGGACTGAACCTGATATCCTCCTCGGACAATCTGATATACAACAACGCTCTGGCATACAATAACAAGGCGACAGTTATCTACAATACATCCACACTCCAGGCCCAGGACAATTTCGACTCCAATTCATACCATCAAAATGGCAAAGGCAATTTCTGGCGGGACCTTACCGGTCCTGACATGAACTCTGATGGGATCGTTGATTCTCCATACCAGATCTCGGGACTTATGAACAAGGACCCATATCCCCTCATATCGACCGAATTCAAACTGGTTCCGTCCCCACCCATTGACCCGTCGTCCAGAGTATACCCGGGGTCTGCTTCTATAAGCTGGCAACCTCCGGAGGAGGATGGCGGGGACAGCATCATAGGATACAATGTCTACAGGAAGAACTCCACCGGACAATATCTACTTGTGGCAACGAAGGATATCGGATCGACAGAGCATATGGACCCTGTTCTCGTCAACGGTGAGACGTACACCTATTATATCGCAGCATACAACAGTATAGGGGAAGGGGCAGATTCAGAAAAGGTCGCCGCTACCCCGGATGATAGCAGACCCGTGGTGGAGATATTGACACCATCCGAGGGGTCATATGTCAACGAGAAGGATGTGATCGTCACATGGAGGTCATCCGATATCCAGAACAACATCATCGAATACTGGGTGAGGCTTGACGACCTACCCTGGTCCGTTGCCGATCCTTCAAGGAGAATGACCATCCCGGTGGTGGATAACGGACCTCATACGATCCGTGTCCAGGCGAATGACGAGGCGGGAAATTCCAACGTAACCTCGGTCAACTTCACCATGGATCGGGAAATTCCAGAACTCTCCCTTATCGGGCCATCTGAGGGTAGTTGGACGAACGATACATCCATCTACGTATCATGGTCCATGCTTGACCTGTTCTCAGGTATCCACCATGTGGAAGCAAAGTGGGACGATGTCTACTGGATAGATAAGGACCTCTCCACCGACATGACGATCAAGAACCTCCTCGAAGGACCTCACACCATATACATCAAGGTCATAGACTTGGCAGGCAACTCCGTGACAAAGATGGTCAATACCTCCATCGATATCGTAGCACCTGAGGTATGGATAGAGTACCCTGGAACCGGTCACCTCACTAACGATCCCGATCTCTGGTTCAAGTGGGTCGGCATGGACCTCTATAGCGGTACCGGAACGTTCAAGGTGAGAGTGGATGAGCAGATATGGAACGATGTCGGGATGGTCTACAATACCACGGTCCACCTCGAGGAGGAGGGGCAGCACAATATCCAGCTGATGGTCCTGGACAACGCAGGGAACTTCGCCATCACCTCTATCGACGTGATATTGGATACAACGATACCCTCGATAATTGAATACGGACCCATCAATTCCTCACTTGATCCCGAGGAGGTCCGCATCTTCGCCCGGATCTCCGAATATCTGGACCAGGGTAAAATGGTCTTCACCATCAACGGTGTCACCGGGGATATAACATGGACGATCGATAAAGAGGTAGTGCTGACACCCCGGGACGGGTTGAGATACGGGACCAGATACCAGATATCCATTTCCGGAGAGGACCTGGCAGGCAACAAACTTGAACCTTTCACTTGGAACTTCACGACAGATAACAGGGGTTATCTGAAGGGAAGGATACTTGACGTCTCAAATTTCCCGATCAAGACTGCGATCGTGACCATTTCGGGTGCCGATCCGGTGAAAGTGGATGGTGCAGGGAATTTCCAGACAAGGGTCACCTCCGGCGCGCAGACCGTCCTTGTCGAAGCCCCCGGGTTCGTATCATTCTTCAAGGAGGTCGTGATCAAGGCAGGCGAGACCTATGACCTTGGACCTATACGTCTCGAGGAATACCTCGATCACGGGACGATCGACGGTCGTGTTGTGGACAGGAACGGAGGCCCGCTGCTGGGGGTCATAGTCACGTTGGATGATGGCAATACGGAGACGACCTCGGAGAATGGCAGGTTCCAGTTCATCGTCGAAGTGGGTAATTACACGATATCGTTCTACCGTGACGGTTACAACAGGGTTGTCAGGGAGGTCGAGGTGAAAAAGAACGCTATCATTGACCTTGGTGATATAGAACTCATTCTTGTGAACGACCCTGCTCCATCGAACCCGAAGGGACTTGAGCTCTGGCAGCTGCAGCTCGTAATATTCCTTGTTATCCTGGTGGTCGGGATGACCTTCATATACTTCATCCTCAGAGGAGCAAGAGGGAGAAGAGGCGGGATCGAAGAGGAATGAATTCGTATTGACCCTGGGAACCGGGGGAGAAATAATGACAAATGAGAAATGTCCGATCTGCGGTGAGACCCTCTATGATCATAAGAGATACCTTTACTGCTACAGATGTTCGAAACAGTTCAAACGAAGACTTCTCGGCGGGGGATTGAAGGAAACCGAGAACACTCTCCAGCGTGACCAGAAAAAAACTATCTCTGGCTCAAGGTGATATTTTGAGGATGAGCGGGGTCCTTTTCGACCTGTTCGGTACGATCATCCCAAGACCCAGCAGGAAGATTCATGAGATATTGATGATCGACCTCGCGGCCGCAGCAGGTGTGGACAGTGAGCGTTTCATTGGTGAATGGAAGGCCTTGAACAGAGAAAGGATCGCATCATACGGAAGAAATACCGACGCTTTCATGCAGTACCTCCTCTCCCGTCTCGGTGTTGCCCCCGAAAGGGATGTGGTGGTATCCATGTCGCGCATCTGGTATGACATGACAATGTCCCATTTCAATTTCTTTGATGATGTCGTCTTGGCATTTAGGAGCCTTCGTGAAATAGATATTAGAACAGGCCTCTTGACCAATTGTGGTCCCAACGTCCCTGATATCATCGAGGGTTCGGTCATCAGACCCCATCTGGACAGCATGACGTTCTCGACGATGGAGGGCTTTGTGAAACCAGAGAGGGAGATATACCTCAGAGCATGTGCGAAACTCGGAACGGAACCCCATGCAACGATGTTCATCGGTGACGGGGACAGCCACGAGCTTCCTGGAGCCCGAAATGTCGGTATGGCCGCTGTCAAGTTGGACAGGGGCCCCATAGCGGGTGATTACCGGATACTCAAGGACGAGCATTGGGAACATACGATAGTGGACCTTGACGATATCATCGAGCTGGTTTTGGATCCTGGTCCACCTGGTTGAAGACCTGCCTTGCATCATCCTCCTTCAACTGGAATTTACTGGCAAGGTCCTTGACGATCTCCTCATCGGACCTTCCGCTGCTCCTTGCTTTCGATATCATCTCCTGGACCGGTTTCAGGAATATCTCGTTGAAGGACTCATGGTACAGGGCATCCGCGAGATCGGAGTTCATTCCCAGATCTATCATCTTCTTGATGATCTCCTCTCGGGACAATCCTTCCTCCATCAACTCGAAAACCTGATCCATTGCCGGTTTGATGTAATAATCGAAGCTAACAGTCGTGAACAACTCTCCGGCGTGCTTGTCGTCATACCCCTCTTCCTTCAGCATCCCTATGATCTCCTCTTTGGTCTTCCCGGACCCGAGCTCATCGGCTATTCTGTGCATGATGGGTTCCACATGGACCTCGTAGTATGCTTCCTCGAAGAACTTCTCACCGAGCTCCCGGTCCAGACCTTCGGCCTCAAGGTCCGAGAGGATCTCTTCCTTAGGAATGCCTGCCTCGAGCCTCTCAGTCATATGTCCAATTATCGGCTGGATGTTGATCTCGTAGAATACCTCGGAGAACATGGTCTCCGCTGTCGAGCGATCCACACCCTTTCCCATGAGACACTCCACAACCTCGTCCTTTTCCTTGAAATCCATGACCATCGACCTTGCCTCTCTCAGAAGCGGTTCCACGACGATCAGGTGATGGACACGGGAGACCGCATCTATTGCTTCCTCCTCACCCATTCCATTTTCAACAAGCTCATCGACGATAGAGATCGTGTCATCTCCTGCTATAATGGAGCTTGCTATCTTTTGAACAAGTTCCTCAGGTAAGTCTTTTACAAGTTCATCCGTGTTCTCATTATTATCCTCATGACCCTTCGAGACCATCGAATACACTTCCTTTGTTCTTGAGATCGAATACCCCATGTTGACTATGGATTAAACCTCTTCGCCCATCGATAGGACAATATCGGGTCTTTCTCACTGGGTCGGTCCCATTTCGTCTATCTTCCTGAGTATCGGTTTGATCCCCTGGTCAATGATGGAAAAACCAAGCTTCCTCAGGTCCTCATCGGAGAGCGATCCGATGTCAGACCTGTAATGCCCTTTCAACAATATCTCATCGACCTGGAAGTCCTCGAAGAAGGATTCCCATTTCTCTCCCTCCTGCGTCAACCAGGGTTTGACAAGGATGCAGTATAACTGGACGGACCTGTTGAGAAGGGCCCTCATGGCCTCGATCTCATTGACGACCCCGCTTCCCATAGAATAGGTATGAAATAATCTCCTTCGGGCGTTGAATAGGTACTCCCTCAAGGACTGCTCGATCTGGGCACGGAGATGCTCGTGATTGATGGATGATAGACCTTTGAAAAGTGACCTTCCATATACGGTCTGATATGACACCAGAATATCAAGAAAGCTGTGAGGAACGGAATCCATCATTCCCTCTATCTCGGAAACCTCCACAAGGATCGGTGTTATCATGCAGTGATCGCTGGAATCCTTGACGACATGATCTATCATCAGTAGCGTTTTATGATCTATCTTGTCAAGGATCAGGACGATATTACAGTCCATTCCCTCTTTTGGCTCGGAACGGATATCCGTTCCAAAAACAACGGCAGACACAACGTTACCATCGATCTTTTCATCGATCTCCTTTGCGATCCTTTCCCCTGTTTCGATGACCGACATTCTGATCAACCCTTACCCATTTGTGGTCAATATATGAAAGGGATTTAAAAAGCTTCCCATGTCGTTCATCGAAGAATATAAAAAGACTATTCCGACCAGTCCGCCCAATTTTTTTCTGTCTCAGTAACCTTTAAATGCTAAATGATATTAATCCCTCAATCCGCCAATATCCGGGCCTGTAGCTTAGCCAGGTAGAGCAGACGGCTCTTAACCGTAAGGCCGAGGGTTCGAACCCCTTCAGGCCCGCCATACTTTTCATAACACAATTTTTTTTTGAAAAGTTACCTGAAGATCGGGTCCGAACCCTTGCTTTTTATCACTTGAGGAGGGTATATATAAGGGTCCGATCCATGAAAACCGTCAGTAATACTAATGATAGTTGTTTACTATGTTACTAGATTATAGTATATAGTATCCTGACATTGATACTACATCCTGATCCGCCAGAGGCAGAAATAGGGATATGACGTTGATCCGAAAATCAGGAATGGGATGGTGACCATTCGAGCCGGCCTATCATCAGCTGTACATTTCCTTGAGGAGCTTCCTGTCTACCTTTCCGTTCTCGTTCCTTGGGAGCGAATCAAGGATGATTATATCTCTGGGGACCAGATATTTCTCCAGGTTCCTCGCGCAGTGGGCTCTGATCATTTCCTCGTCAAGACCCTCCACCGAAGCGACAACGATGAGGGAGTTACCCATAAGCGGGTCTTCCTTTCCGAATACTGCAGCTTCCCTGACCCCCTCAAGGGTGAATATGGTATCCTCAACTTCTCTGGGTGAGACCTTCTCCCCCCCGATCTTGAACATGTCGTCCTTCCTGGAAATGAAATATAGGTCTCCATCCTCATCGAACCTGAACAGGTCCCCGGTGAATAAGACCTTCTCGAGGGGGTAGTATCCCTCCTTAAGCACTTTCGCTGTCTCGAACTCGTTGTTCCAGTATCCCTTCATCACGTTGGAGCCTCTGACGACGAGCTCACCGGGGTTGTTCGGTACATCGATCCTTCTTCCTTCGTCATCAACGAGGAAGACCTCGGTGTTGGGCATGGCTTTTCCTACGGAATTCGGTTTCAGGAGCACCTTTTCGGGGTCCAGGTATGCTATCCTTTTACATTCCGTAAGCCCGTACATCGAATAGAGCTTTACAGATGGTAACTTCTCCTTCAGGCCTCTTATCGTTCTCTCCGGGAGTTTCTGGGCTGTATTGGTTATGTACCTTAGAGATCCGAGATCCTCCTTTCCAAAGTCCTTCATCTTCAGCATTATTTCCGCGATAGCGGGGACAAGAGGGAAACCTGTCACCTTCTCTTCCCTGATCCTTTTTATGATATTGGAAAAGAAAACAAAATTCTTCTCCAGTATCAATGTACCGCCGAAATGGAATGTCATCAGGACCTGATATAGCCCGTAATCAAAGGAGATCGGAAGAACGTTGATCACGATATCATCGGGGGTGTTCGAGAGGTAGGTCGTGATGGACTCGATAGCGGTGCAAATGCTCAGGTGTGTCATCGTCACCCCTTTTGGAATACCCGTCGACCCGGATGTATAGATTATGGAGGCGATATCTGCATCGATAACGGTAATATCAGGCATCTCCTTCGGGAACTCCACCATCATGTTGAAATCGAGTACTACTCCCTCCCCTCCGTCAACGAGTATGATCGAGGAGGTCCTCAATAATTCCACTTTCTCGAGGTATCTTCTTCTGTCGGTAACGACAAAACGGGCATCCGAGTTCTCCAAAATATACTGCAACTTCCTTCCCTTTGTCTCGGGATTTACGGGTATGAATATCCCGCCGGCGAATAGGGTCCCGTAGATGGAAACAATGGCTTCATACCTGTTGTCAAGGAATACCATTACCCGATCCCCTTTCCTGAAACCATTTTTATAAAGATTAGCGGAAAATGCAACAGAATCCAAGTATATCCTCTGATAGTCATATCTGCACCCGTCCACCACGAGAGCGATCTTTTTCGGATATCTATCTGATGCTTCCCTCAATGCCCTTGTGAGAATAATGCAGATCACCCGCCAGTATCGACCGAAGGAAGCGTCATCCAGCATATATATTTTCTTTTCCCGGCTTTCATAGTATAGTGACTATGGGCAATGGCGATCGACCTGTCCTACGATGTAATAGTGTTAGATCAAACTTTTCAATCAGATTTTTTTTGATAGCTGGACCTGATCATTATTTTTTTACAGGCTTCCATGGAATTTGTCGAGCTTTGAGGCGTTCATTTTAATTATCAATATAAAACATATATACAAGGACCCGAATAATCCGCACAATAAAATTTTCCAAAAAGCGGATATAGGTCAACACCTGGATGTGTGGTAGGATGAAAACGGACAGGAAGGAGATCACCGTAATAATACTCTCCATGGATTCGGAGATGGTGATAGGTTCTGTTGTCGCCTACCTCAAGTTCTATTTGGAGGAGAAGGTCGGCACTCTGCCAAGGATCACAGTTATCGATAACGGCTCCAAGGACAGGACAAGGAAGGTTGCCCTGATGGCTGGTGTCAATGTAGTTAACGGTAAGGAGAGGGTCATGTGGAGCGATGTTGTGATGAAGGCCCTTGACCTTGGAAAAAAGAGCAACTCCCATACGATTGTGATCCTGGACCTTACTGGAGGAAACGATGTCGAAGATGCTGTGAGTCTCATATCGAAGAGCATAGAAGAGGGAGAGAGGTTCGCTTCGGGGTACATCAGGCCATTGAAGGGTCAAGGATCGATCGGATGTTGGGCCATCGATAAAGATCTGATAGGGATGGTGGGTGGTGAAAAAAAGCTCGATGTGGAGAACAAGTTGACCGAACTCGCATCAAAACAGGATCTCGAGGTCCTTTCGATCAGGGAACGGATTCCCTTAAGTTCCAAAAGAAAGCGTCAGAACCTGTTCAGTATTTTCAAGCGGTCACCTCTCAAAACAATGTCCATCATCATGAAATACCATCCACTAACCTTCTACGGTTCTGTAGGAATGCTCATACTCATGGTAGCCATCGCAGCAGGTTTCTACACCGTGGAATATTTCTATGATCACGGTGAACTAAGTTACTTTCCAGCATTCACCACTGTCGCGCTAGTGATGATCGGTGGGTTCTTCATGGTAGCTGGTCTGATGCTCAATTCACTTAACGTCCTCGTGGACCAGCTGGAGGCTATGAAGAAATGGGTGAAATAGAGGTTCCGAGATGAAGGTACTCGCAGCAATACCGGCCTGCAACGAGAGGAAGACGATCACCTCCGTTGTGATGCTTTCCAAGGAACATGTGGATACTGTTCTTGTTATCGACGACGGGTCCATGGATAAAACTGCTCTCCTCTCAAAATTAGCAGGAGCAGAAGTGATACAGCATGACATGAACCAGGGAAAAGGAGCAGCCCTCTTAACCGCTTTGAAATGGGCTGACCAGAACGGATACGACATCATAGTCTTCATAGATGCCGATGGTCAACATGATCCCGGGGCCATATCGCGTCTCGTGGAACCTATCAAGAGAGGAGAATGCGATATCACAATAGGGTCCAGATGGTTCCATGATGAAGGGCTGTCCGAGATGCCCATCCACCGTATTATAGGGAACTGGGTCCTGTCCACGACAACTTCACTTTCTTTATCAAAACTCCTGAGGGACTCCCAGTCCGGCTTCCGGGCTTTCCACATGAGAACATTGCCCTCATTCCTTCAGGCCATGGAGTCTGGATTTGCCGTGGAGAGCGAAATGATCACTTTAGCAGATAAAGCAGGTTTCAGATGGAAGGAGGTCGGGATCAAGGCAAGCTATGGTGACCTTGATTCAAGCACTCAAGGACCTCTGATTCACGGTTTATCCGTGCTTGGGAGAGCTCTTAAGGTTCTTAGGATACATAAACCTATCAGGTTCTTCGGAAGCCTCTCCATAGCCTCCTTCATGATCGCCATAGGCATCTCGTTCTGGGGGCGGATAGCCTTTCCGGATGAGAACCTCCTGCCCCTTGGCGTATTGTATTTTGTGGCATCTTTAATCATCATCGGGGGTTTTTTCATGTTCTCTGCGATAATGCTCTCGGGTATCAACCACATATCAAAAAAGATATTCGACATAGTGCTGGACATCATTCAGAGCTCCAAGCACTGATGGTATTACATTTGATAACCTTAGTGGTCTATTTATATACCAATTTCTACATGTCATAATATGGATGGGATCCTCGAGTTCACAGCAGATATCCGAAAGGAAGGTTCCAAATATCGAGCCACATGTCCTGAGATCGGTCTTTCGTTGACATCAAGCGACTATCTGGAGGCTTTGGAGTATCTTAGGAAATGGACAAAGGCCGTGGTTGAGCCATACATACCAAAGGATATGAAGAACTCCTGAAGAATATCAAAATACTGTTATATCTGTGTGATATTTTATTTACATAGAATTTTCTGTCACTGATGGGAAAAAAAAGGCGTGCAATAAGCTATATATCTATATGGAGAATGATATTATTTTTTTTATTGCAAGGAAAATTAAAATATCATCTAAATATAATGATAATTTAATATGTGTAAGAAAAAACAAATTTTTTTTCCGGGTAAAAAGTAAGAGTGTTTAATTAATGATATAAAAATATTTAATTATTTTTGTTATTATCAAATGAATTGAATCTTGGCCAAAAATCCTTATATACTAAAATATAGTTTAAACTTACTTTAGAAATCGTCTGTATAGGTACAGGGTTACGTGAGAAGTTGCCACTGAACGGATAGGGTGAGAGATCATCTTAAATGAGGGAAGGAGCAACTTATCCAGTGATAACCATAGATGTATAACTTTTTTTATTATT